>NZ_AGVX02000485.1 GCF_000239155.1 Actinoalloteichus spitiensis RMV-1378 | reverse complement strand
AGGGCTGGGGGGGGGGACGGCTGGGTGGCGGGGTCAGCCCCGGAACATCGAACCCGGGTTGAACAACCCCTGGGGGTCCAGCGCGTTCTTGATGACCCGGTGCGTGCGCAACCCGACCGGTCCGATCTCGGTCGCGAGCCAGTCCTGCTTGATCCTGCCGACACCGTGCTCACCCGTCACCGTTCCGCCCAGGCGCAGCCCGAGCGCGAGGATGCGGTCGAAGGCGCCTCGCGCCGCCTCCGCCTCGTCCTCCCGGGACGCGTCGTAGACGATGGTGGGGTGCATGTTGCCGTCGCCGGCGTGGCCCGTGACGGCGACCGTCAACCCGACCTCCTCCCCGATCTCGGCGCAGCCCGCGATCAGTTCGGCGATCCTGGTCCTGGGGACGCAGACGTCGTCGGTCAACCAGGACCCGAGGGTTTCCAGGGCGGGGAGCACCGCCCGCCGGGCGGCCAGCAGCAGCCGCCCCTCGGCGAGGTCGTCCGTGTGGTGGGTGAACTCGGCACCGGCGTCCAGGCAGACCTGTTCCAGCCTCTCGACCTCGGCCAACCCAGCCGCCCCGCCCAGGTCGGACTGGCCGATCACCAGCGCGGCGCTTCCCGCGCCGGCCCCGAGCTCGGTCGACAGGTGCCGTTCCACGGCCCTGACGCACACCGAGTCCATGATCTCCAGGAGGGAGGGGACCATGCCCTCCCGCACGATCCTGGACACCGCCGCGCCGGCCGCCCCGGTGGACCCGAAGGAGGCGACCACGGTCGCCGGTGCCTGGGGCAACGGGCGCAGCGCGAGCGTGGCCCGCGTGATCACGCCGAGCGTCCCCTCGCTGCCCACGAACAACCGGGTGAGGTCGTACCCGGCAACGCCCTTCACGGTGCGGCGCCCGGTCCGGAGCACCTCCCCGTCGGCGAGGACCACCTCCAGCCCCAACACCGAGTCGGTGGTCACCCCGTACTTCACGCAGCACAGCCCACCGGCGTTGGTGGACAGGTTCCCGCCGATGGTGCACCAGTCGTAGCTGGAGGGGTCCGGCGGGTAGAACAGCCCGTGCTTCTCCACCGCCGACCGCAGGTCCAGGTTGACCACTCCCGGCTCGACGACGGCGACCCTGTTGTCCGGGTCGATCTCGACGATCCGGTCCATCCGGGTCAGCACCAGCACGACGCAGCCGTCGACGGCGTTGGCCGCCCCGGACAGCCCGCTGCCCGCCCCCCTCGGCACGATCGGGACGCCGGCCGCCCCGCAGGCCCGCACGACGTCCTGGACCTCCTCCGTGGTTCCGGGCAGCACCACGGCGGCGGGTGATCCCGCCGGCGCGAGCGGCATCATGTCGCGCCGGTAGGACTCCGTGACGTCACGGTCCACCAGGACGTGGTCCGGCCCCACGGCGGCGCGCAGGGCGGTGAGCAGGTCGACGTCGACGGGTGAGCCCATGCTGCCTGACGGTAGCCGTTCGACCGGCCCTCCGGAAGGATCCGCCTCGCCCCGCCCCCGTCGCACGGCAGCGGGTCAGCCCGCGCCGACCACCCCCGACCGCTCCACCGAGGCGGCGGCCTCCAACACCATCCAGGCACCGAGCTGGACCGACAGGTCCCGTTCCGGGATGACGTCGGGGCTGACGGCGCCCTCCCCGCCCCGGGTGCGCTCGGACAGGCCCGCCGGGCGGCACGGCACCCGCGCCGGCTGGTTCCAGTCCGACGGGAACAGCGGACCGGAGCCCACCACCCGCCGGTTGCGCCACACCGCCTCCGCCGAGGCCAACACCAGCTCGGCCGCCAGTGCCCGCGATCCGACGTCTCCCGGCGGGAGGCGGGCGACCGCGAGCGCGAGGTAGCGGGCGAGGATCCCGGAGAACAGCCCGCCGTCGCCGCCACCGTGGGTCCGCAACGCCCCGCTGGAGGTGACCAGCCGCGTCGCGACGGCGTCCACGGTGCGCCTGGCCCGCAGCCACCACCGCTGCTCACCGGTCGCCGAGGCCAGCTCCAGGGCGGCGCCGAGGTACACGCCCTGGCAGTAGGTGTAGACGCGGCGGACCACCCGGCGCACGCCGCCCCGGTAGTCGACCCGGACCCCGTCCCAGAGCAGGCCGGTCGCCGGGTCCACCAGGGTGTCCTCCAGCCACTCGGCGATCGCGACCGCCCGTTCGAGCCCGTGGCCGGACGTCTCTGTGCCCAAGCGGGCGTGCAGGATCGCCGCCGGCCCGTTGGCGGGGGTGTTCTTGAAGTCGTCGTGGTACCGGGAGTGCCGCCGCCACCAGATGCCGCCGCCGCCGTGCCGGGTCCACGCGGCGTGCAGCTCGGCCTCCACCGCCCGCAGGGCGTGCCGGTGCCGTTCCCCGGTCACCGCGCCGGCGCGGTGCAGCGCCAGCCCCAACCAGGCCATGTCGTCGTAGTAGTCGTTGGTCCAGCCGAGGTTGCGCAGCACCACACCCCGCGCGAGGCGGTTGAGGGCGGTCCGGCGCGCCCGGCTCGGCGCCCGGAGCTCGGCGTCGACGAGGCAGTCGAGCAGGTGTGCCTGCCACCAGTAGTTCCAGCGGCCGATCCCCAGGCGCAGGGCAGGGCTCGGCGGCCAACTGGCGAGGCCGATCAGGGTGCCGGGCAACCCCCACACCTCCCGGAGGTGGCGTTGCCGAACGGCGCGTTCGGCGACCTCGGCTCGCGCGGCCCACACCCGACGCCGCGTCAGCGACAGTTCCTCGGTCATGCGCACATCGTGCCCCCGGCGGCGGGGGCGGCCGGCCGGAAGACACGTCCGGCGGCCCCGGTTCACCAGGCCAGGGTCAGGTCAGCGTGGTCGCGGACCCAGGCGTGCATGACGATCCCCGCGGCGACGCCGGCGTTGATCGAGCGGGTGGAGCCGAACTGCGCGATGGACACCAGGAGGTCGGCGCCCTCCCGCGTCCCCGCGCTCAGCCCGCTCCCCTCGTGCCCGAAGACGAGGACGCACTCGCGGGGCAACGCCGTCTCCTCCAGTCGCACCGAGCCCGGGGTGTTGTCCACCCCGACGACGGCGAGGCCGGAGCGCGCGGCGAACCCGAGGAGGCCGTCCACCTCGTCGTGGTGTTCCAGGTGCTGGTACCGGTCGGTGACCATCGCGCCCCGCCGGTTCCAGCGGCGTCGGCCGACGATGTGGACGGCCCGCGCGCCGAACGCGTTGGCCGTGCGCACCACGGTTCCGATGTTGTGGTCGTGCTGGAAGTTCTCGATGGCCACGTGGAACGGGTGCCGCCGGGTGTCGAGCTCGGCGACGATCGCCTCCCGCCGCCAGTACCGGTAGGCGTCGACCACGTTGCGCCGGTCACCGTCCCGCAGCAGTTCGGGGTCGTAGTGCTCACCGACCGGCGGCGGCCCGGACCAGGGGCCCACTCCCACGGGCGGGCCGGCGGGGGTCCACTCGGTGGGGCCCACCGCGTCCGGCTCCGGCTCGTGCCCGGGCTCCGCCCCGCGCGAGGGGCGGCGGGCGGTGGTCGGCGGGTCGTCGCGGTACCGAGGGGGGCCGGCGGTCACTGCCAGCCGCCAGGGCCGGCCGGGCCCTGCGGCGGCTG
>NZ_AGVX02000486.1 GCF_000239155.1 Actinoalloteichus spitiensis RMV-1378 | reverse complement strand
CCCGCTGAGCCGCCACAGGTCCAGCACTTCGCACCACCACGGGGGTCCGCAAGGGGGCGGAGCCGGCTACCCGTCCACCACTTCTCGGTCCGCGAGGGCTGGCGGAGCTGACCTGCCAACTCCTCCCCTCGTTCCCGTGGAGGATCACCAGACGCGAGCGGACCAGGTGCGTCCCGCCAACCGGGTGCGACTTGTCGTTCGCTTCGGGTCAAACGTTCCCGTCAAGCGCCGCGCGAGGTTTCGAGAACCTGATGTCCGCACAGGAATCGGGCGTGCGGACCTCCGCTACGCGGGTGACCACCACACCTGCGGGCGGCATACTGTCCGCAGGGAGGCGTGTGGTGGTGCGAGCGACCCCGAGGAAAGTGAATGTGTTTCCGCCGTGTCACTCGTAACGCCGCAGGTCAGGAAGTGTCGTCCCCGCGCACGCGGGGCTGTTCCCATCTCGGAGGACAGCCTCAAGGAGTTCCTCGGGTCGTCCCCGCGCACGCGGGGCTGTTCCGACGACGTGGGCGGAGTGGGTCGCCCTCCAGCTGTCGTCCCCGCGCACGCGGGGCTGTTCCCGTTCACCTGGTGACGCAGGACAGCGACCAGGTGTCGTCCCCGCGCACGCGGGGCTGTTCCGGTTCAGCAGGGGTTCGCGGTGGGCTCGGCCGCCGTCGTCCCCGCGCACGCGGGGCTGTTCCGAGCAACTGGGATCCGTGACCGCGCGGGCCAGCGTCGTCCCCGCGCACGCGGGGCTGTTCCGAACACCTCGCAGCCGATCGCGTCCGCTAGCGGGTCGTCCCCGCGCACGCGGGGCTGTTCCGGCGTCTTCGACCGCACGCGGAGATGCCACCAGCCGGGCCCCGCATGAGGGGCTGGATGTGAACGCCAAGGGAGGAACGATGCACGTGGAGTCCGACGGCGGGGGTGACACCTCTGCCGTGACACGGAAGATGACGGGTAGCGTCCACCAGTTCAAGGTCGCAGCGGCCGCGGGCAAGGTCTCGATCGACCCGGACAGCGCCGAGGCGATGGCCACCAAGGTTGATGCCATCGCTGACCGAGCCGAAAGTCGGCTGGATTACTTTCGTTTCTTGGGCAGGACGTGAAGCTGGGTTCGAGCCCGGTGGCGAAACTGATGTACCAGCAGGATCAAGCCTGCGCAGCCGGTTTCCCTGACTCCGCCTACGAAAACCTACTGCTCTACATCGAAACACTGCGGGATCTCGCTTCCGCTATTCGGGCGAGTGCGCGCGTGACGAGTCAGACCGACGAGGACAGCGCCGCATCGATGAACCAGATTGACAGGTGAGGAAGACGATGTTGCGAATCGGCCCGGCTAGTCGGTGGGCGGTGGTGGCCCTCGCCGCGTGCACGGCCTCAGGTTGTACCCAGGAAAGCGCTGGTAGAGCCATTGATTCCACGGAGATCCCGGAGAACACGGTTGGCACCGGGACTCCTCCCGCTTCCGCGGGCCCTCCAGCGGACACGGCTCCCGGGGACGTCGGAGCGGAACTCGCGGCCACACATCCCTGTGAGGTACTTCCCGAACACGAGGTGACGGCACTGGGATTTGACCCGGAAAGCGCCCACTTCGACGATTTCGGAATCATCTACTCGTGCTGGTACGAGTCCCTTCCCACCGGCCAGGGAAACCTCACGCTCCAACTCGATGCGAACAAGGGTGTGGACTCGATCAACCTGACTGATTTCTCCGCGAACGAGATCCAGGTCGGCTCCCTACGGGCACTGCGCATCACCGACGACCTGGACCCTCGCGTTTGCCAGGTGGCGCTGGCGTTGGACGAGGAGGTCCACGTCTCGGTGATGGTGAGCTTCGTGGAGGACACGGAAGAGGCGTGTCGTCTCGCAGTGGAGGCCGGTGTGGTGGCCGAGCGGTACCTGCCGAGCGCACGCTAGCCGCCGGAGCGCGCCTCGCCTCCCCGTCGGCCGAGAAGGACCAGACCGCGAGTCGTCGCTGGTGGAAGCCTGGGAGCGCTACACGGTGAGCAGCAGGTCCAGGCCGCCGGCCCGGCAGACGCCGAAGCGTGCGCCAGGAAAACCCAGCCTGGCTTACGAACTGGCAGGCTGCTGGCGAGGGCGTCCCGGCTCATTCCTGACCGCAGGACGCCGCGACCCCCGAGTCCGTGCCCCTCGCGGTTCGCCAACGAATTCGCGGTTCCACTGGCTGCTCGGCCAGGTATGGTGCGCCCGACCCCACCGGGCCGGGCGCACCACGTTCTCGATGCGAGGCGCGCCAGTGCGGTGACCGGTCAGGGCGTGGCGACCATGCGGACGTGGTGCTTGTCGAAGACCACGCCGGTGGGCAGGTTCTCGTCGGCCGTTCCGGCGGGGTAGGCGGTGATGACGGGCTGGGCGGCGCGGTCGCGATCGAAGCGGCGGATCTGGGCGACCAGCCTCTCGGCGAGTTGGGCGGCGGCGGGGCCGTGTCCGGTGGCGCCGAGTTCGTAACGGCGTTCGCCGTCCTCGTCGATGGGGCGGGGCTTGGTGAGGTAGGCCAGGGAGTCGCCCTCGACGATCGCGGGCGTGCGGTAGGCGAAGGCGGGGTGGCAGAGCCCGGCCTTGACGGCCTCGTCTTCGACGTCGAGGCGGCAGGTACCGGGTTCGGTGGCGGTCAGCCAAAGCCAGACGTGGTCGAAGGGCTCGTCAGCGACCACGGAGGTGCCGGACCACACGGTGGTCTCGAGTCCGGTGAACACCTCGTGCAGGGCGGCCGGGTCGATGTTCTGGTCGGTGTCCCAGTACAGCGCGACGTTCTCGACGACCGTGCCGGTCCGCTCTCCGGCGGGCACGATGCCGATCATGGGGATGAACCCGCAGAGCTGGCTCTTGGTCGCGCGCAGGTGCGTGTCCTGGCGGGTGAAGGCGACGCTGCGGGCCTGCCCGCGCCAGTGCAACGGGACTACCAGGGTGCCGCCGGGGGCGAGCTGGTCGAACCAGGCCGGGGGCAGGTCCCACGGCCCTACGGTGACGATGATCTTGTCGTAGGGGGCGTGGTCTGGTGCGGCGAGGGCGCCGTCCCCGGTGATCACCCGCACCCGGTCGTAGCCGGTGTCGGTCAGGGTGCTGCGGGCGTGGTCGGTGACGTCGGGGTGGATGTCGACGGTGGTGACGCTGCCGGTCGGTCCGACGAGCTCGGCGAGGAGGGCGGCGTTGTATCCGGTTCCCGCGCCGATCTCCAGCACGTGATCTCCGGGGCGCGGGTCGAGTTGGCCGAGCATCATCGCCACCACCGTGGGCACGGAGATGCAGCTGGCCGGCCGGTCCTTGCCTGGCTTGATGGTGATCGCCTTGTTGGCGTACGCCTCCTCGACCGACGCGTTGGGCACGAACCGGTGCCGGGGAACGGCGCGGAACGCCTGCTCGATGCGCTCGGAGGGCAGGTGGCCGGCGGCGCGGATGCGGTTGATCATCCGCTCGCGCAGGTCCTCGGGGCAGGTGCTGGTGGTGTTGGTCATCCGGTTCCTTTCCGTGGGTGGTGTCGCCGATTCGGGCGAGCTGGCCGTGGTAGGCGCGCGGACGGGGTGGTGAGCAGGCAGAGGTCCCATCCGGTGCACGCGGGTAGGTCGGTGAGCGCGATTCCGGCGCCGCCTTCCAGCATCCCGCTCACCTTCGGCCGTTCTCGGACGGCCTGGGTGCGGCGGCGCCAGCGGTGTTCCAGCCGGGCCAGGGCATCGGCGTCGTCGCGGTTGGGTTCGGCGTCGGTGAGCATTCGGCGGGCGGTGTGCACGAGCCCGGCCCAGCCGTGGCAGAGCGTGTCGTCACCGAGTTGGTTGAGCTGGTCCTCGTCGGTGATGCAGGCGACGAGCGCGGCCTGGGCGTCCTGCCTCCTGGTGGGGACGTCCAGTGCCTGGGCGGCCACGTGGAGGGCGCCAGCGATGCCGGGTGCACTGATTCGCCAAGGTGGAACCGCTCGCTCGCAGTTGGGGCGCATCTCTGTTCATCAGGGGTGCGCCCCGCCTCCCCGCCGGCGGGAAAGGAGCCGTTCGCAGGTCGTCGTCGCTGGTGGAGGTCTGGGAGCGCTACGCGGTGAGCAGAAAGCCCCGCGGGGCGACCAACGGGCACGGCCCGGATGAGACCGTGCTCGGTCCAGTAGCCGGGCGTGCGGTGCTGGACCTGGGATCGGGCAGCGGGGACGAGCTCGCTCACCTCGTGCCCCTCGGAGCCTCCAGTGTCGGTGTCGACGTCGCCCCCACCCGTGAAGCGGTCGCACGGGAACGCTGGGGCCACCTGCCAGGTGTGGGGAGTTCCGCACGGCCGAGGCCACCGCCTTCCTCACGGACACGGCGGACACGTTCGACGTGGTGCTGTCGATCTTCGGCGCCGTGTGGTTCACGGACCCGGACACCCTGATGCCGCTCGTGCGGGAATGGATGATCCTCGGGGGAGTTCTGGCGTTCTCCCCCCGGGAGGCCAGGAACCACCCCCTGGCAACGCGAGTGCGCGGCACGACCACTCCGCCGAGGAGTGGGCACGAATCCTTCCTGGTCACGGCTTCTCCGAGGTGAGCGTGGGTCGGGCCGCCTCCGGGGAGGACCGTGGGCATGATGCTCGTGCGTGCCCGGGCGGCCTGACCGCCTGGACATGTGCCTCCCCTCGCGCGTGCCCGGCGGGTGCGACGGAACGCGGTCCCTGAGCGCACGTCCGCAGGTGGGTCCGCCGGTCTCGGCCTGGCTCCGCGTCGCCCGCTGGTGGTCCACCAGGCCTCTCCTCGGGTGGGAGGGGCGTACGGGCTCGCGCCGGGGGCGGTCAGCGGGTGCGGGCGTAGTGGCGGCGTGCCTTCTCGCGGTTGCCGCAGACGGCCATCGAACACCAGCGGGCGCGGTTGGCGCGGCTGCGGTCGAACAGGAACAGCTGGCAGGCGGCGTTGGCGCAGGGGCGCAGCCGGCCGGGGTGGCGTTCCTCGGTGTCGGCCCAGGCGAGGACGATCTCGACAGCCAGCCGGGCGTGCGGGGGCGTCTGGAGCGTCCAGCGGAGGCCGTCCGGCGTGGCCTCCGGGCGCTGGTGAACGCCGTCGAGCAGCGGTCCCAGCGCGGTGGGCGAGCTGGCTCCGGTCACCACGTCCCGCAGGGCGTCCCGGGCCGCGCGCAACAGTGCCAGCTCGGCGAGGCTGCCGTCGCCGCCGTGTTCCCGTGCCCAGCGCGTGCCTCGGGTCGGGTCGCCGAGCGCGTCCTGTTCCTCGCCGTTGACCAGCGGCCTGCTGTTGAGCAGGTCCAGCAGCGCGTCCACCGGACACCCCCTAACCAGATCGAACCTTTTGACAGGTTATCCCACCGCGTGCTTGCATGACGAGCACCTAACCGGGTCATCCAGTAAAAGGGGTTAGACATGAGCTCGGTGCGCCACCGGACCGCCGTGATCGACGGCCACGAGATCTTCTACCGCGAGGCCGGCTCCGCCGAGGCCCCCGCGATCGTCCTGCTGCACGGCTTCCCGACCAGCTCGTTCATGTTCCGCGAGCTCATCCCGCGCTTGGCCGGCGACTACCACGTCATCGCCCCGGACCACCTCGGCTTCGGCCACTCCGACGCCCCGGGCGTGGAGGACTTCACCTACACCTTCGACGCCCTCGCCGACCTCACCGCCGGACTGCTCGACGAGGTGGGCCTGGACCGCTACGCCCTCTACGTGCAGGACTACGGTGCCCCCATCGGATGGCGGCTCGCGCTCCGGAATCCCGAGCGGATCTCCGCCCTCGTCACGCAGAACGGCAACGGCTACGAGGACGGGTTCGTCGAGTCGTTCTGGACCGACGTCTGGGCCTACGGGGAGAACCCCGGCCCCGACACCGAAGCCGCCGTCCGCGCCGCGCTGAGCCTCGACGCCATCCGCTGGCAGTACCTGCACGGCGTGCCCGACCCCAGCGTGGTGAGCCCGGACACCTGGGCGCACGACTTCGCCCTCGTCTCCCGCGAGGGCAACGACGAGGTCCAGCTGGCGCTGTTCCGCGACTACTCGAACAACCGCCGGCTCTACCCGCTGCTGCACGAGTTCCTGCGCACCAGCCGGGTCCCGGTGCTCGCCGTGTGGGGAGCCAACGACGAGATCTTCGGGCCGGCCGGTGCGCGGGCCTTCGCCCGCGACGCGGAGGACGCGGAGGTGCACCTGGTCAACGGCGGCCACTTCCTGTTGGAGAGCCACCTGGATGTCGTCGCGGGATACCTGCGCGGCTTCCTGGGGCGGGTGTTGGGCTGACGGTGTCCCGCCACGGGCCCTCGCGGGGGCCCGCCCGGTGATCCCCGGGTGCCCAGGCCCCGCGGGCACTCCCCGCACGGTTCCTCCTCGCCGTGCTGGGGAGCGGCCCAGGCGGGACGGACCCGGAAGGTTCCTCGCCTCCCCACTCGGGTGGGGATCCGTCGCCCTGACGCGGACGAGGGCCCGGAACGCCGTGCTCGGCGGGTGCCCGTTCCGGCTCAGTCCAGCCGGGGGGAGACCGCCAACCGGCCGACGGTGTGGCCCTCGGCGAGACGCTGCAACCCGGCGGCGGTCTCGGACAGCGGCAGCCGTTCCCCCACCCGGGGGCGGGCGACACCCTCGTCGGCCAGTCGGGTGAGCTGGGCGTGGGCCTGGGTCACGGCGTCCCGGTCGCGCCGGGCGTAGAGGCCCCAGTGCAGGCCGACTATGGAGTAGTTCTTGAGCAGGGCGTGGTTCAACGCGGGCTGGGGGATGGTGCCACTGGCGAACCCGAGGACGACGATCCGTCCCTCGAAGGCGACGCACTTCGTCGACCGCTGGTAGGAGTCGCCGCCGACCGGGTCGTAGACGACGTCGGCCCCGCGGCCCCCGGTCACGTCCTTGACGACGTCCACCAGGTCCTCCCGCGCACGGTTGACGACGACGTGGGCCCCCATCGCCCTGGCGACCTCGACCTTCCGCTCGTTGCCGACCACGCCGATGACGGTGGCTCCGGCGGCCCGGCCGAGTTGCACGGCGGCGCTGCCGACCCCGCCGGCGGCGGCGTGCACCAGCAGGACCTCGCCGGGTTGGATGCGGGCGCGGTGGTGCAGTCCGAACCAGCCGGTCTGGTAGCCGATGCAGAAGACGGCGGCCTCCTCGTCGTCCAGGGAGTCGGGGGCGGGGAACACCATGGGGGCCTCCATGACGGTGTGCTCGGCGAAGCCTCCCCGGGGGAGCGCGGCCAGGCCGATCACCCGTTCCCCCACCCGCCGGTCGGTGACCCCTTCTCCGACGGCGACGACGTCGCCGCAGAGTTCCACGCCCGGGGTGAACGGCAGCGGAGGGCGCACCTGGTAGCGGCCCTGGCAGAGCAGCACGTCGGCGAAGTTGACGGCCGCCGCCCTGACCCGCACGACGACGGTGCCCCAGGTCGGTTCCGGCTCGGGTGTGTCGATGAGCTGGAGAACCCGGTTCGGTTCACCGGTCTCCCGCACCTGCCACGCTCGCACGGTTCCTCCTCGTTCGTTGGTCGCGGGTTCGTCCCGCGTGGTGCCGGTGCCCCCGCCTTGGGCGGGGGGCCGGTCCCGCTGGGAGCGGGTTGTGGGCCGGGTGGGTGGGACGCCGCGCCGTCCTCGT
>NZ_AGVX02000487.1 GCF_000239155.1 Actinoalloteichus spitiensis RMV-1378 | reverse complement strand
GCGGCCGGCGGAACCGGGACCCGACCGGCCGGTCGGGCGCGCGGGTTGGCGGGGTTGAGCACCGCCAACCGGCTCACCCGGTACGGGCTGGCGCTGGTGGTCCTGCTCAGCGGGCTGACGCTGCTGGCCGGTTACGCCAACAAGGCTCGCTGCACGGGACCCGAGTTCGACGAGTACGGGCGCAGCGGCCCGATGTACAAGGAGCGGATCGACGGCGACGTCTGCTACTCCGACATCCAGCACCTCTGGCTGGGCCGGGACATCGACAAGCACGTCTTCCCGTACCTCCAGGGCAGCCTGAACGAGTACGGGCAGCCCGAGGGCGGCACCGTCGAGTACCCGGTGCTGACCGGCGTGGTCATCTGGGCCGGGGCGATCTTCGCCCACAACGACGCCGAGTTCCTGCTCGGGTCGGCCCTCGTGATGGCACCCTTCGGCCTGCTGACGGCGTGGATGCTGGGCGGTCTCTCCCGGTGGCGAGCCCTCGTCTGGGCACTGGGGCCGCCCGTCGTGCTGTACGCCTTCCACAACTGGGACCTGCCGGTGGTGCTCTGCGCGGTCGCCGCCGTGTACGTCGTGCACCGGGGCTGGGGGAGACGGGGTGCGCACCGGCCGCTGGCGGACCGGGCGCTGGTCGCCTCGGTCCTGCTCGCGCTGGGGTTCGCCTTCAAGATCTACCCGGGTGTCTTCGTCCTGCCCCTGTTGCTCTACGTCTTGACGGGGGGTACCGGTGGCCGGGAGCTGCCCGCCTCGGTGCGGCGGGCGGGCCGGCGGCTCGACCCGGCCGGCGCCCTCCGGGTGGCGTTCGCGGCCGTCGTGACCGTCGTGCTGGTCAATCTGCCCTTCATGCTGCTCGGCTTCGAGGGGTGGCGGGCCTCCTTCGAGTTCCAGGGCAACCGCAAGGTCGACCTGACGACGAACTCGATCTGGTACTGGGGCTTCCGGCCCTGGTCCAACCCCGACAACGGTGCCTTCCAGGCCGCGATGGACGTGCTGTCGCCGACCCTGATGCTGGCCTCGTTCGCCCTCGCCTGCTGGCTGGGGTGGCGGCGTTTCCAGCGGGAGGGCACCTACCCCTGGATCGCGGTCTCGGCCGCGATGCTCTGCGGCTTCCTGCTGCTGCACAAGGTGCACTCACCCCAGTACACGCTGTGGTTGCTGCCGTTCTTCGTGCTCATGCGGGTCCGGTGGCAGTGGATCGCCGCCTACTTCGTCGCGGACCTGGCGATGGGGATCGGGATCTTCCGGTGGTACTACATCACCACCTGGGGGTTGCCCCCGACCATTTACGACGGTTTCGCGCCGCAGGCGGTCATGATCGGCGTCTGGGGCCGGGCCGCCCTGTTGTTGGCGTTGTTCTTCGTGTTCCTCAACAGCCGGTCGACAGTGGACGGTGAACCCGCGCCGCGTCCGCTGCGCCGAGGGCCGGTGCCGGGTCGGACGCCGGCCCCTGCCGTCGCGTCCACGGGCGCTGGCGCGGACGACGGGGTCCGGGCGGAGGCGGGCGAGGGTGGCGCTGGCGGTGGCGCGGACCAGGAGGATGTGAGGTAGCGGCGGCGCAGGCCTGGTCGGGGGGCGTACCAGGCCGGCGCCACCGAGTCCTAGTGTCGACCATGAGCGCCATTTACGTAAGCCCTTGGTGGCCTTCCTCGCTCACGTTGTGTTGTTGACGGGTGAACCGTTGGCAGTGCTGACCCCGCTCAGGGGTGCGTTTCCTAGCCCGAAAGGGGGCAGGTTCCCGTCACGGCCCCGGGTGTTCACGAGCCTAGCGGGTCCCGGTGGAGCGGCGGTGCTGGTGTGGCCCGGGTGGGTGGTCCGACCCAGGGACGGTCGTCGGCTCGCGATCAATCGCAAATATGTTTCACGATTCCGGTCGGGAACGTTCGCGGGACACGAGATCCGACCCGACGGGAGTGGTGGGGATGAACCAGGCGGGAGCCGCCGGGCCCCGGTGGCGCAGCAGCAGCCACAGCGACGGGGATTGCGTGGAGGTGCTGTTCGGGGACGGTGTCATCGGTGTCCGGGACTCGAAACGACCACGGGAACCCGTTCTGCTGGTGACCAGGATGGCGTGGCGGCGGTTCCTCCGCGGCCTCCGCCGGGACGAGTTCGTTCCCCGGGAGGTGCCGGAGGAACTGCGCGAGTGGCCCGGTGCCGCCCGCCGATAGTTCACCACCCGCGCGGCGCGTTCGGGGAACACCTGGCGACGGGAACCCGTAGCATCCGGCCGTGTCCAACCCTCCCGAGCGGCGTCAGCAGCACCCACCGGCCCCACCGGAGCGGGACTCCGGCTCCGGGGCCAGCCAGCGGCGGGCGGCCGGGGCGAGAGTCGACCAGGACACCCTGACCCCGTCGACCAGGGTCGTGCCGAGCTGGACGGAGCCGCTCGCGCGGCGGGCCGCCGCTCCGTTCGGCGGTCCCCTCGGCCGCCACGCCGTGATCGGGAGGCACTGGTTCTGGTCCCCGCTGCGGGTCGGGCTGCTGCTCGCGATCGTCGTCCTCTGCCTCGGCTGGGGCACGAAGGCCGCCTGCATCCAGCAGTTCGTCCAGGACGGGGAGGCCTTCCTCGACTGGCGCGGCAACCGGCAGTACGTCGCCATGTGCTACTCCGACATCGTCCCGCTCTACACCGCCGAACACCTCGACCAGGGCGCCTTCCCCTACCGGGACAGCTGGACGGAGAACGCGGGAACGCCGGACGAGCAGGTCCGGTACATGGAGTACCCGGTGCTGACCGGGATGTTCCAGTGGGTCAACGCCAAGCTCACCGACGCCTGGCTCACCGTCGCGCAGAGCGGCCTGCTCCCCGCGGCCCTCCCCGTCGCGGTGTTCTTCAACCTCACGGTGCTGTGGCTGGCGGTCGGCTGGCTGGTGACCGTCTGGGCGCTGTTCCTGCTGAGCGGGCGCCGGCCGTGGGACGCCGCGATCGCAGCGCTGTCACCACTGGTCATCGTGCACGCCTTCACGAACTTCGACACGCTCGCGACCGCCTTCGCGACCGCCGGCCTGTTGGCGTGGGCCCGCCGTCGCCCGGTCCTGGCCGGGGTCCTGCTCGGGCTGGGCGGGGCGGCGAAGCTGTACCCCCTGTTCCTGCTCGGGCCACTCCTCGTGCTCTGCCTGCGAGCGGGGAAGGTGGGGGACGGGTTGCGGGCCACCGCGGCGGCCGCGGCCGCGTGGTTGGCGATCAACGCTCCGATCTGGCTGCTCTACCCCGAGGGGTGGCGCGAGTTCTTCCGGCTGAACACCGAACGCCCGGCTGACCCCGACTCGCTGTACAACGTCGTCTCCTACTTCACGGGCTGGCCCGGTTTCGACGGGCCGCTCTCCCCCGGCGAGGCGCCGCTGGTGTTGAACCTCGTCAGCCTCCTGTTGTTCCTGGGGTGCTGCGCGGGCGTCGCGTGGGTCGCGATGACCGCGTCGAGGCGTCCTCGGCTCGCGCAGCTCGCGTTCCTGGTGGTGGCCGCGTTCCTGCTCACCAACAAGGTCTGGAGCCCCCAGTACTCGCTGTGGCTGGTGCCGCTGGCCGTGCTCGCGCTCCCGAGGTGGCGGGTGCTGCTGGCCTGGATGACGGTGGACGCGCTGGTCTGGGTGCCCCGGATGTTCTTCTACCTCGGGGTGGACGACAAGGGACTCCCCCCGGACTGGTTCCTCGGCATGGTCGTGGTGCGGGACCTGGCCGTCGTCGGGTTGTGCGTGCTGGTGGTGTGGGAGATCTACCGGCCGGGACGTGACCGGGTCCGGACCTCCGGGGACGACGACCCGACCGGCGGGGTGCTCGCCGACGCCCCCGACGTGGTGGTGTTCCGCCGCCGGCGCGATGGTGGCTCCGCCCGCCCCGACACCATGCGGTCGGGGAGCGGCGCGGGGAAGTCCGATGTCACGGTCGTGCCCCCGCGGCCCGAGTAGGCGAGCGGTCGGCCGCCGGGGCACCCGGAGGGGTTCACCGCCTCGACCACTCGCGGTGGGGTGGCGGATGAGCGTGCCTCCCGGGAGGAGCGGAGACGGGGCAGCTCGGCCGGGGCTGGGGCGGGGGCGTTCGACCGCTGGACGCAGCCCGACGGGGCACCACCGGATCGGCCGGAGCGGCTTCGACGCCCGATCTCCGTCGCGGTGCTCGGGCGAGCGGGGACCCGGTGCCGCTGGCGAGCCCCACGACCAGTGGGGGCGGGGGCGACCGGGGGAACGGGAACGGGCCGCCCCCGCGCGGCGCGCGGCGAACGGCCCGTTCCTGGACTGGCCCGTGGTCAGCTGACGGGGTCGGGGCTGGACGTGAGTTGCGGGTCGTCCGAGCGCCAGCCGAAGTTGTTCAGCACCTGGCCCCTGCTGCCCCGGTCTGGTCCCTCACCCCAGCCGTCACCCTGCCCGTGGCACTCCCACGGGCGTTCCTCGCAGTCCCCCGGCGGCGGGCCGCCGGGGTCAGGCCCCTCGTCGCCGTCGGACGGGTCCGGATCGGGCTGGTCGGTGTCCTCCGGCTCGGTGGACCCCTGGTCGGTGTGGCTGGGATCCGGGGTGTCGGACTCCCGCTCCCGCTCCTCTTCCTCCTCCTGGCGGCGGCGCTCTGCCTCCTCCTCGGCCTGGCGGCTGGCCTCGATCTCCTCGGGGGAGGGGCCCGCCTGGTAGGTGCCGATGCCGACCGCCTGCGGGAAGTCCTCCACCGGTTTGTCCGCCAGGTAGGCGTCCATGAACGTGCGCCAGATGTCGGAGGGCACCGTCCGCCCGTACAGCGGGTTGCCGGCGGCGTCCCGCATCTCCTGCTCCTGGTCGGAACCCACCCACACGGCGGTGGAGATCTGCGGGGTGTAGCCGACCATCCAGGCCTTGGCGTTGCCGGTGGTGTTGCCGAACTGGTGGGTTCCGGTCTTGGACGCGACCGGGCGTCCGTCGGCCAGCGACTGCTGGCTGGCGGCGGCGACCGGCAGCAGGCTCTCGGTCAGGTTGCGGGCCAGCTGCCGGTTCCGTTCGGTGTCCTGCTTGTCGAAGGCGGGCTCGCCCGCGACCGCGTCCTCGTTGATGAGCACCTCCTCGCCGGTGTCCTCCCAGATCACGCTGGTGACGAAGTGCGGCTCCCGTTTGGTGCCGTCGGCCGCGAAGGTGGCGTAGGCGGCGGCCATGTCGATGGTGCGCACCTGGTACTGGCCGAGGGCGATACCGAGGGCGGTGGCCTGGCTGCCCGGCTCCACCATGGTCTCGGCGCCGTTGATCTCGTCGGGGATGCCGGCGAGCACCGCCGCCTCCCGCACCCGCTTGGTGCCGAACTGGTTCGCCATGTCGATGAACGGGGTGTTCGCCGACACCTCGGTGGCCTCCCGCACGGTGCACCAGGTGGTGCTCGCGCACTTGGAGGAGTTCCGGAAGCTGGTGCCCTCGCGTTCGATCACGTCAGGTGACTCGTACCACTCGCCAAGGCCCCGCTCCTGCATGAGTCCGGCGAGGGTGACGAACGGTTTGAAGGAGGAACCGGGCTGCTGGAGGCTCGTCGCGTAGTCGATGCCCGTTCCCCAACCGGTGTCCTCGCCCCCGGTCGGGTTAAGGCCACCGCCGACGTAGGCGATGACGCCGCCGGTCTGCGGGTCGACCGCCACCAACGAGCTGGACGAGCGGACGCGTGCTCAGCTGGTGCGGCT
>NZ_AGVX02000488.1 GCF_000239155.1 Actinoalloteichus spitiensis RMV-1378 | reverse complement strand
CCCCCGCCGGGGGGTGGCGGCCCACTCGTTGACGAGATCGACCGCCACCCCGATCGGCAGTGGTGGCACGGGGAGCCGGGGTCGTGGTCCGGCCATCTCAGGGTTCGACGACGGGTCCCGGCCCGAGGTCGGCCCGCCCTTCCCGGGCCGCGAGCTCCCGGGGCAGCTGGGTGGCCCAGATCAGCTCGTGCACGGGGACCGGGATGCCCAGTGCCGCCGCGTGCCGAACCACGGCGCCGCTCTGGTCCGCCAACTCCGAAGGGCGCCCCTCCCGCAGGTCCCGCTGGAGCGATGCGGTGGTCTCCGGGGCGAAGCCGTGTTCGTAGACGCCGAGGATCTCGGCCAGGTCGTCCTCGCCCAGGCGGGCCCCCGACCGGTTGCCGACGGCGAGGACCTCCCGCATCGCCCGTTCCACGAGATCCCGGGTGGGGCGGAGCGATCTGGTCCGTCCCACCGGGGCGTCGGCCAGCGCGCCCACCCCCCCGTAGGACGCGATGAGCGCCAGTTTCCTCCACAGCGCGGTGCGGATGTCCTCCGTCCACCGCGCGTCGACACCCGCTCCCTGGAGCGTCCCGACCAACCGGAGCGCGGCGGGGTCGGGTTCCGGGTGGCGGAGGGAACCGAGGACGAGGCGGGCCTCGGAGCCGACGAGCCGCACGGCCAGCGGAGCCACCCGCTGCACGATGACGACGACCGTCCCCCCGTACACGGCGTCCGAGGGCACGTGGGCGGCGACACGAGCCGGGGCGTCCACCCCGTTCTGGGTGGTGAGCACCCTGCCGCCCGGGGCGAGCGCGGGAGCGATCTCGGCGGCGGCCGTCTCGACCTGCCAGGACTTGGTGGCCACGACGGCGACGTCGAAGCGGCGGCCGGCCAGGTCGTCGACGAACTCGATGCCCGGAACGACCTCCGCGCCGCCCTCGTGCCGCAGCTCGACGGCACCGCTGGCCGCCGCGCGCACCGTGGCCGGACGGGCCTTGACCGTCACCGGCTCGCCGGCCCGCGCGAGTCGCGCCGCCAGGTAGAGGCCGATCCCGCCCGCGCCGTAGACCAGAACGCTCACATCCCACCCCCAGTCAGGTAACGCTCATCATGCCAGGCAACCGTTACAGCGCAAGGGTGATGCCGCGTCCCCCGTCGAGCGGGGTCCGCCGCGCATCGCCCTCCCTGACCCGCCGCGCCGGGCATCGGACGCGGCGCACCGCTGGTGGACGCCGTCAGGCCACCGGCCCCGGGGGCCCGGACAGGCCCGGCGAACTCGCTGCCACGTCCCGGCGAGCGTCCGTCACCGGCGTGGTTCCCAGCGGAACAGGCGGGCGGCCAGGGCCACCGAGACGACGACCCAGCCCACCGTGGGCGCCAGCAGCACCAGCGACTCCGCCACCGCGACCCCGCCGTCCCAGGCGGCGACGACCAGTTCACTGGCCGCCCCGCCGGGCAGGACCCGTTTGACGAGGGTGAGCTCCTCGGTGCCGGTGAACCCGACCCAGCCGGAGACGGCCATCGTGCCGATGAGGACGGGCAGTGTGGTCACCTGGGCGTGTTCCGGGGAGTTCGTCACCCCGGCCGTGGCGAGCCCCAGGCAGAGCATCATGACCACCGTGGTGACCACGGCGACCACCAGGAGGAGGGCGTTGCCCGGCGCGCCGGCCACGACGCCCAACACGGTCAGGATCACCGTCAGCTGGAGCACCGCGACGCCGGTGACGGGCAGCAGCAGACCGGTGAGGATGCGGGTGTCACTCGCCGCGGTGGAACGCAGCCGTTTCAGGAAGAGGTTCTGCCGGCGGGCGGCCAGCGTGGTCACCGTGGTCGTGTAGTAGCCCATCGCCAGCACCAGGAACAGCAGGATCGCGGCGATCGCGCCGAGGTCGAACACGGCGACCGCCTCGTACAGGTAGATGTAGAGCGCGCTGAACGCCACGGGCAGTACGAACATGGTGACCAGAACGGAGCGGTTCCGGAAGAGCTGAACCAGCTCGCCGAGCGCGATGGGGAACATGGAGCGTCCTTCACCTGGGGGTTGGGGTTGGTCGGGGTGGTCTACGCGTCGCCGATGGCCCGGAAGACGTCGTCGAGGCGGGTCGGTCCGGCGTGGAGGTCCCCCAGCTCCACCGCGTGGTCCCGCGCCCAGTCGAGCAGGGCGTGCAGGTCGCGCTGCAACGTGAAGGTCTCGAGGACGAAGGCCCCGGCACCGTCCGGCGTGACGTGCGGCGGAGGAGCCACCTCGGGCCCCGGCAGGGAGAAGCGGATCACGGCCGGCAGGGTTCGCGTCAGCTCGGCGACCGTCCCCTCCCGGTGGAAACCGCCCCGGTGCATGAGCCCGATGCGGTCGGCGCGCTCCTGCGCCTCCTCCAGGTAGTGCGTGGTGAGGACGATGGTGGCCCCCCGTCCCGCATCCGGTCCACGGCCCGCCAGAGGTCGTCCCGGGACTGGATGTCCAGGCCCGTGGTGGGCTCGTCGAGGACGACGAGTTCGGGCGTGCCGTACACGGCGGTGGCGAAGTCCAGGCGCCGCTTCTCCCCGCCGGAGAGCTGGGACACCCTGGTGGCCGCCTTGCGGGTGAGGTCGACGACGCCGAGCACCCGGTCGACGTCGTCCGCCCGCCGGCTGAGGGCGCCGACGAGCCGCACGGTCTCCCGGACGGTGAGGTCCGGTGAGAAGCCGCTCTCCTGGAGCATGATGCCCATCCGTGGCCGCACCGCGCGCCGGTCGCCCGGGTCGCGCCCGAACACGCGCACCGAACCCGAGGTGGGGTCGCGGTGGCCTTCGACGACTTCCAGGGTCGAGGTCTTGCCGGCACCGTTCGTGCCGAGCAGGGCGTAGAACTCGCCGCGTTCGACCTGGAAGGACAGCTCGCTGACCGCGCGGAAGTCGCCGTAGGTGACGGTCAGGCGGTCGACGTCGATGACGGGTGTCGAGGACATGCCCCGATCCCACCTGGCGGCGCCCCCGCCGACCAGTGCGCTCCCGTCACCACCTCGCCGTGACGTTTCTCCGGGGTGTGCCATGACACCGCGTCACTGGTGCCGGGTCGGCGTCGGCGGCACACTGGGGCTCCCCGCCGTCCCACCACGGAGATCAGCCATGCCCACCGAGCCACCGCGCCGCCCGGCGGAGGTCATCGTGACCTCGGTCCCCTCGGGGCGGTCACGGCCCGGGCACCCACCGGAACACCCTGGAGCGGCGGGGCGCGGGCCCGGTGGTGGCCGGCGCGCGGCACGAACCCGCCGGGCCCGGGCAGACGACACGGTCACGCTGGCCGGACGGGCCGCCCGCCGCCCCGGTCGCGTCCGGTGAGGCCCCCGGGTGCACGGGCAGGCCGGTCCCACGAGCGTCCGAAGGGGACCTGGGGCCAGCTGCGCCGCCTGAACCTCACCGTGCTGCTCCCCCCGCTCGCCGCCGTCGGGGTGCTGCTGGTGGTCGTCGACGCCGAAACCTGGTGGCACGGGGTCGTCCTGAGCCTGGGCGTGCTGGCCGCCCTGGTCACCTTCGTCCGGTGGGCCGCCGGCGACGTCCTGCGCGTCGCGGTGCCCTGCCTGCTGGTCACGGGCGCGGTGTGGCCCCTCGGAGTACTGGTGCTCGACACCCCCAGGGCGTTCTGGGGGGTCGCCCTGGCTGGCCCCCTCGTCGTGCAGCAGCTGCCACGCCACCGGGGCGCCGCCTCGGTGGCGCTGGTGGCCTTCGTCGCCGTCACGGGCACGGCCAGGCTGCTGGTGTCCGAGGCCCCGGTCCGCGACACCCTGATCTCCTACGCCCTCGTCCCGGCCACCCTCACCCTGGTGGGAGCCGCCCTCGCCTTCCCCAACAAGGGCTTCTCCGACCTCCTGCGGGAGCTGGAGCAGTCACGGGAACGGGAGGCCGAACTCGCCGTCGTCCGGGAACGGATGCGGTTCGCCAGCGACCTCCACGACATCCAGGGCCACACCCTGCACGTGGTCAAGCTGAAGATCACCCTGGCCGAGAAGTTGCTGCACAGCGATCTCGACCGTGCCAGGGAGGAACTGCGGGAGGTGCACGCCCTGATCGGGGACACCATCACCCAGACCAAGGAACTCGCGCACGCGCAGCGGCGCCTGAACCTGGCCACGGAACTGGAGAACGCCAAGAACCTCTTCGAGGCGGCCGGCATCCAGGTGCGCGTCGACCGGGAGACCGAGGTCGACGCGCACGCCGGGGAGATGCTCGGCCAGGTGCTCCGCGAGACGACGACGAACATCCTGCGGCACGCCGAGGCGAGGCAGGTGCGGATCACCCTGTCCGGGACGGGGATCAGCATCGCCAACGACGGGGCGCGGGAGGGACCGCCGGCCGAGCTGCGCGGGCTCCGCACCCTGCGGGAACGCGTCGCGGGCGAGGGAGGGGAACTGACGGTGCGCCAGCAGGGCGGTCGGTTCGTGACGGCCGCGAACCTCCCCGGGCCCCGAACCGTTGCCGCGACCAGGCAGGAGGGGCGCGCCCAATGACCACTGTGGTGCTGGCCGACGACGAGGTTCTGCTCCGCAGGGCGCTGGCGGCCCTGCTCCCCCTGGAGGGCGAGGTCACCGTCCTCGCCGAGGCGGCGGACGGACGGGCGGCCGTCGAGGCGACCCTGCGGCACCGGCCGGACGTCCTCGTCGTCGACCTGGAGATGCCCGGTCTGGACGGCCTCGGCACCGTCGCGGAGGTCCGCCGCGCGCTGCCCGCGCAGGTGATCCTCATGCTGACGCGCCACGCCCGGCCCGGGGTGCTGCGCAGGGCGTTGCGGCTGGGTGTGCAGGGCTTCGTCAGCAAGTCGGCGGAACCCGAGCACATCACCCGCGTCCTCAGGACCCTGCACGAGGGCAAGCGGTGGATCGACCCGGACGTGTCCGCCCTCGCCCTCGTCGACGACTGCCCCCTCACCGAACGCGAACTCGACGTGCTGCGGGCGACCTCCGAGGGGTACTCCGTCGCCGAGATCGCGGCCCAGCTCCACCTCGCGGAGGGCACGGTGCGCAACTACCTCTCCAACGCCATGCGGAAGACCCAGACCCGGACCCGGCACGAGGCGGCCCGCCACGCCCGGGAGCACGACTGGCTGTAGCCGCCCCGCCGGGGGTGGGCGTGGTGCTCCCACAGGGCGAACCCGTCCGCCAAGGTCGTGCCAGCGGACGGAGCGGGGTCGGTCGCGTCCTCGCCGGCAGGAGCTCGTCGGGCCGAGGGGTACCGATCAGACCAGCGAGAACGTCCCCCTGGGCGCGGGCGGGGGAACAACCGATGAGCTCGTGGCCGCCGCCCGGCTCCGGGACTCGACGCCCCGGCACTGGTGCCCGCTCCGGGCTGCCCGGGTCAGGTGGAACCGCGGGGAGGAGCGGCGGCCCCGGGAAGTGGGGACGGGTCACGGGCCAGGGGCCAGGGGCTGCGTGTCCCGTTCGTCCGACCGCCGTGGTCGCGTGCCACCGGCTCGCCGTCGCTCCCTCCCGAGCTCACGAGGGGCGCCGGGATCAGCGGGCCGAGCGGCCTGACCGCCGGGCGTTCCTCGGCGGCGGTGGAACGCCGGGGCGCGGACCCGCACCCGGTGGGTTCCCGACAGTCGTTCTCGATGTCGCGGGCGTGCCGCTCGGGCATCGTCCCCGTCCCTGGCCCGGGTCAGCGGTTGGCGAGGAGGGTCAGCGCGAGGTCGCGGGCACGGGCGTAGGCGTCGCCGATGACCCGCATCCCGTCGGTCACCAGCGCGCCCTCGTGCAGGAGCATGACGGCGCGGGCCGCCGCCGGGGCGTCGTCCGCTCCGGCGGCACCGGCGATGTCGGTGAAGAGGTCGAGCATCCACCGCTTCTGGCCGACGATGGTGGCGTAGGCCGGGTGGTCGGGTTGGCTGATCTCGGCGTGCGCGTTGATCGCACTGCACCCCTTGCCGCCCTCCTCGGCCGCCCAGTCGGCGGAGGCGTCGAAGACGGCGGCGAGGCGGGCGAGCGGGTCGGCTCCCGCC
>NZ_AGVX02000489.1 GCF_000239155.1 Actinoalloteichus spitiensis RMV-1378 | reverse complement strand
GGCCGTGGCAGCAGGCCGGCGAGGTGGGGGGAGACCACGCCGAGCGCCTGGGAGGGCAGCAACGCCAGCAGCTGCGCCAGAGCCTGCGCCGGGCCCGGCGGCACCTCCTCCTCGGCCAGCAGCGCGAGGACGTCGGCCATCTCGCCGTGGCGGTGCGCCACGCTCCGCCCGGCAACCGCACCGACCTCGGCGGCGAGGTCGTCCATCGTGAACGCGGACGCGCCCGTGAGTTCTCCGACGACCCGGTGTTCGGGGCAGGCTGCGGCCACCACGACGGCCGCCTCCGCGTAGTCCCGCCGGCTGCCGGCGGCCAGGCGTCCGGACGCCGCCTGCGTGACCAGTTCGCCGGTCACCGCGGCCCGCCGGACGAGCGGGGCCAGGACATCGGCCGCGATCCCGAGCCGGAGGACCGTGTGGGCCAGCGGGCTGGCGGCGAGGTGCTCCTCGACCGCCGCGTGGAACCGCAGCGGCGACAGCGGCGCGCCGGCCACGCTCAGGTAGACCAGGTGGCGGACCCCGGCGGCGACGGCCGCGTCCACCACTGAGGTCAGGACGCCGGCGCCGCCGTCGCCGTCCGGCGTCTCCCCGGCCGGTGGCACGAGGATCACGCTGTCCGTTCGCTCCAGGTCCCGGGCGGAGGCGCGTTCCGGCGTCAGCGCGGCGGTCGCCGCCCCGTACCGGTCGCGGTCGAGGGCCCGGTCCACGGCGGTGGCGAGCCGTCCGGGAGCGGCGACGAGTTGGATCACGGGTCCTCCCCGAAATTTCGCCGTGCCGGGCCCGGCACGGGTGGCTGCCTGGCGTCGAGTCGTGGTCGACGTCGCCGCCGGACCGCTCCGGTCAGCCGCCGGGCTCCTCGCCCCCGGTGGTGCCCTCGCGCCCGTCCCCGCGCCGCCCGAGCCAGCGTTCGAGCAGGGTCATCAGCAACGGCAGGGCGCTGAGCACGACCATCAACCGGACCAGGTGCATACCGGCGACCACCGAACTGTCACCACCGAGACTGGTCACCGTGGCCACCAGCTCGCCGACGCCGCCCGGCACCATACCGAACATCGAGACGAGGATGTCCACACCGAACACGACGTTGAGCAGCAGACCGAGCCCTACCCCGACGCCGATGATCACCATGACGGCCACGAGGCCGGGCACGAGGACGGTCCGGAACACCGAGAAGACGTCCTTGCCCAGCTGCGACCCGACCGTGGTGCCGATGACGACCTGGGCGGCGATCTCGATGCCCCGAGGAATCTGGGCGGGTTCCCCGGTGAGGGTGTGGAAGGCCGCCGCGCCGATGATGGCGCCGATGAGCGGCCACAGCGGGATGCGCAGCAGCTTGGCCAGGCCGGCGCCGGCCGCGCCGCACACCACGAGCGCGAGCACGGTCATGACGGCACTCCCAGGACGAGGATGAGCAGCGGCAGCACGCCGAGCACGACGATCAACACCCGGACGAGGTGGATGGCGACGACGACCCCCACCTTCGCCCCGACCTCCTGCGCGGCGGCCACCATCTCGCCGAACCCGCCGGGGGCGCAGGCGAACAGGGCTGTCCGGACGTCGAGGCCGAAGCCCCGCGACAGCAGCAGGGCGAGCCCGACGTCCACGAGGAGGAGGACGAGGACCCCGATGGCCGCCGGTAGCAGGACACCCAGCAGCGCGCTCAGGCTCTCCGCGTCGACCCGCGCGCCGACCACGCAGCCGAGCAGCACCAGCCCGACCACCCGGACCGACCGCGTGACCTGCCTGCCCGGCCATCGCGCGTTCACCATGGCGCTGCCGAGCACCGCGCCGAACAGCGCGCCCGCCGGGACGTTCAACAACACGAGCAGGGCCGCGCCGGCGGCTCCGCCCACCAGGAACCGCGCGGACTCCGCGAGCCTGCGTGCCCTTCCCCGACCGCCGGTGCCGTCGGCACCCGTGTCCTCGTCCGCCCCGGCCACCCCGGCACCACCCCTTCGAGTTGGAGGCCGGCCCCAGCGCCGACCGATGGTTAGTCAGCCGAAAGAGTGTCACGGCAATCACCTGGCATCCGGGGTGAGGGCGGTGAGATGGCACACCCCGAAACGCAGGGTCACCGGTCGCGCGCCCACCGCTGACCAGCGCATCCGGAGTGTCCGAATTGCTACCCTCGAGGAGGCGGTCGCTCCGGCGGGCCGCCGTGCGGCGACAGCCATGAAGGAGTTCACGTGACCGACCCGGATCTGGCATCCGTGGCCAGCGCGGTGGCTCACCGGGCCACGGGTGGGCTGACGGACGGCGGCCAGAGTGCCGTGACCGCCCTGGCCCGGCTGGTCAGGGCTCGCTTCGGCGACGACGACCGGGCGACCGGGTCGTTGGACGCGGCGGCCGCCGAGCCCGAGGACGAGGGGCGGATCGCGGACCTCGGGTCCGCGCTGGCCAGGACCGTCGCCGCCGATCCCGAGTTCGCCGCCATGGTGCGGGAACTGTGGGCCCAGGCGGCGGAGGAGGGAACCGCTCCGGCCGACGACGCCGCTAGGCCGCACCTCGGCTGAAGCCCACCACGGGTGGGCTGCCGGGTGGCGGGCACCTTCGCGGTGACCGGAACGGCGATCCGGCCGCCTGATCACCGCCCGC
>NZ_AGVX02000490.1 GCF_000239155.1 Actinoalloteichus spitiensis RMV-1378 | reverse complement strand
GGCGCTTCCCACGCCGGGGACTGGCCGTGGACGGGGCCTCCGAGGAGGCGTGCGGGGGGCGGCGGGACCCACGGGGGCAGGGCCCGCCCGAAGGCGGTGTTCCGGGAACTGCGCCGGCGGGGCGGGAGCCGTCGTGCCGTCCTGAGGTGGCCCGCCGAGCTGTTCTCCGCGCGGTGCGCGGAGGAACGCGGCTGATCGGCCCGGGACTCCCCAGGGCCGAGACGGGCGTGCCCGGTCGTGTGTTCCCTGCCACGTCGGGTGGCGCGAGGTGCCAGGTCACCGTGGGGCGGGGGAGCACCCTGCGCTGGGCCGGAACGCGCGCCCCGTGGTGTGGGCCGTCACCTCCGCCGGGTTGCCGGCTGGCGTTGCCGGCGGCTGCGCAACCCTCCGGCGTCAAGACGCGTCTACTCTCCGTGGGGGCCGAGCGGCCCGAATTCCGAGACGTGGCGGGTACGAGGCGTATGAGTGGTAGGTGGGACGGTCCGCGGCAGCCCCCGAGACGGCCTTCGCGGCAGCAGCCGCCGGACCGGACGGCGACGATGCCGCAACCCCCGCACGGGCGGCGTCCTCCGCCGCGCCCGGCCGGCGGACGGCCCCGCCCCGGTGATGCGGACCGGCCTCGGGCCACCAGTACCGCTCACCCGCCACCCGGGGGGCGGGCGCGTCGGCGGCCGCGCTGGGGCCGGCGACTGCTGGTCTTCCTGCTGGTCGTCGTGGTCGCTCTCGGCGCCCTGGTCTTCTGGCTGGACACCAGGATGAACCGGGAGGAGATCCTCGTCGACTACCCCGGGCGGCCCGCCGCCACGGCGGGCACCAACTGGTTGATCGTGGGGTCCGACAGCAGGGAGGGCCTGGACGAGGACCAGCGTTCGTCCCTCGCGGCCGGTGACGCGGCGGGACGGCGGACCGACACCATCATGCTGGTCCACGTCCCAGACAACGACACGCCGCCCACGATGGTCTCGCTGCCCCGTGACTCCTACGTGCCGATCGAGGGGTACGAGGACAACCGGATCAACGCCGCCTTCGCCTTCGGCGGCCCCCAACTGCTCGTCCGGACCGTCGAAGGCGTCACCGGCCTGCGGATCGACCACTACGCGGAGGTGGGGTTCGCCGGGTTCGCCGGGATCGTCGATGCGGTCGGCGGTGTCGAGATGTGCCCCGAGGAGCCGATGCGGGACCCGTTGGCGGGACTGGACATCGAGGCCGGGTGCCAGGAACTGGACGGCGCGCAGGCGCTGGGCTACGTGCGGACCCGAGCGAGCGCGCGGGCTGACCTCGACCGGGTCGAGCGCCAGCAGGAGTTCTTCTCCGCGTTGATGGACCGGGCGACCAGCCCGAGCGTGCTGGCCAACCCGTTCCGGGTCTTCCCCCTCGCCTCCAACGGCGCCGACATGCTGACCGTGTCCGAGGGGGACCACCTCTGGCACCTGGGCGGGCTCGCCCTGGCGATGAGGAGCTTCTCCTCCGGCGAGGGGGTGAGCACGACGGTGCCCATCGGCTCGATGGAGCGCCGGCGGGGCATGGCGGTGGTGCTCTGGGACCAGGCCGCGAGCCAACAGCTGTTCGGCGCCCTCGCCGAGGACCGTCCCGTTCCGCCGGAGCTGGTGGGCGCCGGCTGACGACGAGGGCGCCCGACCCGGGGTCCCTGACGGGGTCCGGGCCGGGCGCCCCCGGTGGAGCCCCGGGTCAGATCTGGCCGCTCAACTGGGTTTCCGGTTCGGTCCACTGCCGCTGACGCTGGCGGACCTCCCAGGCCAACCGCTGCTCGATCCACTCCTGCACGAGGGCCGCCGGAGCGGTGTCCAGCTCCTCGGCGAGCTGGCGCAGCTGCTCGCTGGCCTCCGGTGGCAACCGGAGCTGGAGCACCTGGGCCTTGCCGAACCGGAGCCCGGTCGCCGTCGTTTCCTCCTCGCTCTCCGGCGCCAGCGCGGCCAGGTAGGAGTCGAGTTCGTTGTCCGGCCGCGCCTCCTCGCCCTGCTTCACCGCGGGGCGCCGCCGTCCTGAAGGTTTCGCTCGTCCGAAAGCCACCCACCAACGATAACGACTTGGTTGCGGCCACCCAAGGGGTGGCAGGAGGCCGAGTGTCCCCAGTGGACTCACCGCGCTCGTCCGCTGGGGTCGCGAGGCCCAGGAATGCGGAGGCCCCCGCGCCAGGGGGAGGAACGCGGGGGCTGGAGGGGAATCTCCACAGTGCTGGCTGGGGGTTTGCCAGCGGGGAAATTGTCGCACGTCGGGCCGTGATAACGCATCGGCTTCGTCAACTTTCCTTCGTGATCTTTCGGTGAGGCGACCGCTGCCCGCCGTTGGGTGGTGGCGCACCGCCGCTCAACGGTCGTGCGGAGAGGTCCGAGCGGAGTACTCGCCCCGATCCTCGCCGCACCGGGTGCGGTCAGGATCACGGCCGGGCCGGGGGAGCGGCCCCCTTGTCGGCGTGCGCGGGCTGCCGCCGCTCCGAGCCGGAGGCGGCTGGCGGGACGGTCGCCGACACTTCGTCACTCACGGTGATCGTCGCGGACGGCGGGTGCCGGGTGTCGGCGCACCGGGCCGCGGCGGGTGTTACCGGAGCACGCACCGGGTATGGCAGGGAAAGTCACGCCCAGCTGGGGTGTGCGTCTTCGGGAGCGGAGCCGTTCATCCCCGAACGAGTGGTTTGAACCGGCGTCAGCGCGGCACTCTACGGCGAAGACAGAGGTGCTTTAGCACACTACACACGGTAGTAATCGAATCACCCCTGCGGGGGGCTGCTGATGGGGTCGGCGGGCAGATACTCTGCGCCGAAACCAGATCGGGGAGGTGTCATGGCCGGCTCACTGGACATGCGGAAGTTCCTGTGGCAGAGCGATGAGCCGTTGTCGTCGACGCCGCAGGTGCCGGCGCCGCGGAACGGCGAACTGCCTCGGGTCTCCGAGGAACAGGTGCACCGGGCGCGAGTGGCGGTGGCGGCCGGCGCGACCGGGGCGGAGGACTGCCGGTTGCTGCTGGACATGCTCGGCCTGACACCCGGCGAGGACGGAGTGCCGCCGGTGCGGCGCTGATCACGACGGTGAGGTCGGTGGGGGTGGGCGCGTACCGCGCCCACCCCC
>NZ_AGVX02000491.1 GCF_000239155.1 Actinoalloteichus spitiensis RMV-1378 | reverse complement strand
GGCGGGCCGAATCGGCTGGGCCGCCCGCCACGACGGCCACGGTCGACCCGTCCGTCCCGGCGGAGGAACCGGGGTCCCTCGACTCGGCGTGTGACTGGCTGGACGAGCGTGCCGGGTGGTGTCCCGGAACGAGTAGGGACACCGCGGTCGGTGCAGGTCAGGACCGGTCCCATGCTGTCCCGGCTCGTTCGGTTCCCATCCCCGACCGGTCGGTGATCGTGGGGGCGCTGGCCCGGTACTACCCGACGTCCGCCGAGGACACGGCTGGCCTGTACGGCGTGCGCGTGGACGGGGCGAGGCTCGGGACGAGCGTGGTGTCCCGTCCTGAGTGGCTGGACCTGTCATGTCCGTTCTCACCCGATCGCGACCGGGTGCGGCTGGCGACCGCCCGCCGGGGCGGGGCGAGGCCGCTGGACGAGCACGCCGCCGTCCGGCGGCTGGCCGAAGCCACCGCGACCGGGGTTCGGATGACGGACCTGCCGATCTACCGGCTCACCGACGCCGACGTCAGCACGTCCCGTCTCGCGGGCCAGGTGGAGCTGCTGCCCTTCACCGAGTACGCGCTGACCATGGACCTGCTGGAAGGCGAGCTCACGCGCGCCCTGGCCAGCGGCGCGGACCTCGCCCCGACGAACCTCCCGCTGCGCAGCGCGTTGCTGCCGGACATGGCCTCCGTGCTGGACGTGGCGGGCCGGTTGTGCGCGGGTGGGCCGCTCGCGCTGTGCGCCATCGCCCGGCCGCCCGACGCCTACCGGGGCGCCGCCGACTACGTCCTCCTGGTGCAACGGCGGTCGGCCCAGGTCGTCAACGCGGCAGGCCGGCTCTCGGTGATCCCCAAGGGCTTCCACGCACCGCTGACCGACTACCGCGCCGACGCCCGCATCGGCGCGACCCTGCTCCGCGAGTTGGAGGAGGAACTGTTCGGCCGGGCGGACGTGGACGTCACCACCAGTCCGCAACGCGCCGCTGACCCGATGCACCCGAGCCGGTTGTCCGAGCCGATGCGGTGGCTGACCGAGCGGCCGGGGCGGTTGCGGTTGGAGTGCACCGGGTTCGGGTTGAACCTGGTGTCGGGGAACT
>NZ_AGVX02000492.1 GCF_000239155.1 Actinoalloteichus spitiensis RMV-1378 | reverse complement strand
GCGGGGGGCTCGGCCGCCGGTTCCGCGAGCAGTTCGCCGTCCACGACCTCCTCCTCGGCGTCCTCCCGGGGGGCCGCCGGTTCCGTCGCGGTGCCCGCGGCCGCTCCCTCCCGTTCCGGGGGCTGCCGCAGGGCCGCGCGCACCGCCGCCTCCCGCCGCAGCGCGAGCAGGTCGGCGGTGACGAACCCGGGAGTGCGTTCGGCGATCACCCCGAGGTCGACGTCGTCGGACAGCGGGACGCTGCGCAGCAGCATTCGCAGCACCTCGGTGCGGGTCCGGGCGTCCGGCGGGACCAGCACGAGTTCGCGGTCCAGCAGCTCCGGGTCGCGCAGCCGCGGGTCCACTCCCTCCGGTTGGGCGGTGGTGCCCACGATGGCGAGCCGGCCGTGGTGGCTGCTGGAGCGCAACGCGTCCAGGACCACGGTGGTGAGCGGTGGCGGGTTCGAGCCGGGA
Source organism: Actinoalloteichus spitiensis RMV-1378 (assembly GCF_000239155.1). Classification (GTDB taxonomy): domain Bacteria; phylum Actinomycetota; class Actinomycetes; order Mycobacteriales; family Pseudonocardiaceae; genus Actinoalloteichus_B; species Actinoalloteichus_B spitiensis. The sequence goes on along the minus strand of NZ_AGVX02000492.1, from coordinate 9,220 downwards.
ACGAGGGCCTCGATGTCGGTGATCAGCAGGACGCAGTTCCGGCCGGCGGTGGCGTGCGCGGACGCCGCCGCCACGGCGTCGTGGACCCGCTGCGACGCCGTGCCCGCCTCCAGGGCGGCCGTGCTGGGTGCCGACACCTCGACCAGCTCCGCGTCGACCGCGCGGCTCACCGCGCGCACCAGGGTCGCCTTGCCCACGCCCGCCGGCCCCGCCACCAGCACGCCGAGCCGCGAGTTCGCTCCCAGGCGTTCGAGCAGTTCGGGCCGTTCGAAGGTGAGCCGGAGCCACTCGGTGAGCCGCCGGGCGGCGTCCTCCGAGCCGACCAGGTCGCTGACGCTCGGTACCTCCGGGCGGATCGGAGCGGCGGCTGTCCCGGCGGCGCCGGTGGCCGGTCGAGCGGCGGAGGAGGTGCGGGGAACCGTGCCCCCCGGGGATGCGGCGCTGGCCGGGCTTCCGCTCGCCGGGGTCGCCGCCGGGGCGGGGCCGGGGAACGGTGCGAACCCGCCAGCGGGGCGGGAACCGGCGGAGTAGTCCCTGCCGGTCGAGTCCCGCAGCGGGGCCGCGTCCCGCCAGGACAGCTGGGTGGACGGTTGGACTGCCACGGGGCCGTCCGGCTCGGCGGCGGTGACGGTGAGCAGTTCGTTGGTCCAGGTGATGCCGATCGCGTTGGACAACGTCCGCCTGGCCGCGCTGAGGTCCACCCCGCTGGGCGGGGCGACGTCCTGGGGGAGCAGGGAGACCGTGTCGCCCACGCTGAGCACCTTGCCGGTCAGCGCCAGCCGGAGCGTCTCCGGCGGCAGGGAGGCAGCGGCCATGCGCGAACCGGCGACCGTGACGGAGCGGGCGGCGCTCACCTCCACGGGGGCCACGACGACCTCCGCCCCTTCGGCGAGGCCCAGGTTCGACAGCGTCAGATCATCCACCAGGATGACGCCGGGCGCGGAGCCCCGCCCGGTCGCGACCGCGGCCAGGGCCGCGGTGACCCGACTGCCGGTGAGCCTCACGGCGTCCCACGCCGTGAGGCCCAGCGCGTCGAAGACCTCGGGATGGAGCCGGACGACACCCCTCCGGGTGTCCAGCGCGGACGGGGAGAGCCGAGCGGTCAGCGCGATCACCTGACCAGATTACGTGTCGAGGCGGAGCCGGACCGTACCCACCACGCAACCCGGGGGAACGCGATGCCCGCTGGCCGGGCGCTCAGGAACGCCGGCGGAGCCCGAGCCGTCGCCAGGACCGGCGGGCGCCCTCCGGCCCGGACGTGCCGCTCTCCGCCCGGACGGCGTCGCCGGCCACCCTGGGGCGCAGTCGAGGGCGCCGCAGCCGCAACCTGCTGGTGCCCCGCCGGATGGCGCGATGTTCACCGGCCGGTACGTCCCACGCTTCCGGGTGCCTGCTGAGCCAGCGGTACCGGCGGACGGCGAAGGGCACGTGGGCGAGGTAGAGCACGATGAAGGTCGCCAGGACCAGCAGGGGGTAGGTGATCGCGGCCGCCGCGAGCAGCCCCACCAACATCAACAGCGGTGCGATCGCCTTGGCCGGCACCTTCAGCGTCTTGAACGACAGGGTCGGGACCCGGCTGATCAACAGCCCACCGATCGCGATCACCCACAGCGCCACCACCAGCTGAGTCGACCACCAGCCCTCGCCTGCCTTGAGGGAGATGACCAGGGGGAAGAGCGCGGTCAGCGCGCCGGCGGGCGCGGGAACCCCGACGAAGAACTCCTTGCCGTACGGCGGGCTCTTCGTGTCCTCCATCAGCACGTTGAAGCGGGCGAGCCGGAGCACCGCGCACACGGCGAAGAGGAGGCAGACGACCCAACCCCACTGGCTGCCGTGCAGCGACCAGATGAAGATCACCAGGGCGGGAGCGACGCCGAAGGAGACCGCGTCGGCCAACGAGTCGAGCTCGGCCCCCATCCTGCTGGTGGCGTCCAACAGGCGGGCGAGGCGGCCGTCCAGTCCGTCCAGCAGCGCGGCCACCGCGACGGCGGCGACGGCCGCGACGAAGTGCCCGTCGAGGGCGAACATCACCGATGAGAGTCCGGCGCACAGCGCCAGCACGGTCACCGCGTTGGGCACCAGTCCGATGCCGGGCGCCACCCGTGCCATCTGTTCAGCCCTCCGCTGCGGCCGAGGAGGGCTCCGGGAGTTCGGCGATGACGGTCTCGGCGCCGACGGTGCGCTGGCCCGGCTCCACGAGCACGCGGCTTCCCGCCGGCAGGTAGAGGTCGACGCGGGAACCGAACCGGATCAGGCCGTAGGTGTCGCCCGCCGCGACCCGCTGGTCGGCGGCCACCTCGCACACGATGCGCCTGGCCACCATGCCCGCGATCTGGACCGCGACGACGCGGTGGCCGTCCTCGGTCTCCAGCACCAGGGAGTTCCGCTCGTTGTCGTCGCTGGCCTTGTCGAGGTCGGCGGAGAGGAACTTGCCGGGCCGGTAGGCGACCTGCCGCACCACCCCGGACACCGGGGTCCGCTGCACGTGCACGTCGAAGACGGAGAGGAACACGCTGACCCTGGTCAGCGGGGTGGCCGGCAGGCCGAGTTCGGCGGGCGGGACCGCCGTGTCGACCTGGGAAACGGTGCCGTCGGCGGCGGACACCACGAGCCCGGGCCGGCTGGGCGTCACCCGGCGGGGTTCGCGGAAGAACCAGGCGCACCAGGCCGCGAGGAGGAGGCCAAGCGCCCCCAGGGGGCGGGAGAACCGCCGCAGCACCAGGGCGAGCCCGGCGGCGCCGGCGACGAAGGGACGTCCGGCCGGGTGCATCGGCGGAACCACGGACCGGACGAGGTGGAGGAAGTGCGCCAGCGTGCCGGAACGCTCCTCCGCCGACGGCTCGGGCCGCTCCGCTGCTGGCGGCACCACCGGGAGGCGGGTGGTGTCCTCGCTGTGGTTCTCACGGCCCCGCGGGGGCCGCGGTGTGTCGGTGCTCATGTCGGCAGTCCGTAAGTCGAAGGGTGTCCCCGCGTCACCCGTTGGGATGGCACGGAGGCGCGGCACACGGTACGCGCCCACCGCGAGCGTAACCAGGGGGTGGCGGAGCGAGAGGAGTGGATCAGGACCGTCCCCCCGGGCCCGCGGCCGGACCGTCGCCGGCACCGACGACGCCCCGACCCGGGAGACGCGGAGCGCGCCCCGGAGGGCGAACCGTGCGCCCCCCGACGGCACACGGTCCACCCTGTCCTGGGGGACCACGACGAGACATCGACTCAACTCGAGCGGTCGGGGTGGGACTGTCGGAACCCCACCGGCAGGCCCTGGCATCCGGGTGAGAACGGCCTGGACACCGTCCGGATGTTCCCGGCGGAGCGGCCCGACCGGTCGGTCGTCCGCCACCGGACAACGGGGCGGGGCCGACGCGGGTTCCTGCCGGAACCACACCGTGTCCTGCCCGCCGAACGGCGTGACCTGCGTGCGCGACCAGCGTACTCAGCCAGGACGCGGACGGGCAATAGCATCCGGTAATGAGTTGATCACGAATGGTGAGTCGTCGTCGTTATCTCGTGCCGTGCCGGTCGGACCCGTTCCACGTGCGGTGGCCGGAGCGTCACGACCGGCACGGAGCGCGCCGGTGGGAGGGGGTCGTCAGCGCTGGGAGCGGGTGCCCAGCAGCCGGAGCACCACCAGCAGCAGGACCGCCCCCACCGCCGCGACGCCCATGCTGGGGAGGTCGAAGGCGAAGGTCCGCTCCTCCCCGGTGACCAACCGCCAGACCAGGCCGCCCAGCGCCGCACCGACGACGCCGACCAGGATGCTCACCAGGCAGCCCTGACGTTCCCGCTCCCTGCCCCCGACCACCAGGTTGGCGGCCCAGCCGACGATGGCTCCGAACACGATCCATGACAACAGGCCCATCCGACCAACCCTAGCCGTGGCGACAGGGCTGGGCCTCGTCCTCGTGGCCGGTGTTCCCGCCAGCCCCGGCGGGGTCAACCACCGGAACGGTTCGGCCCCCCGAGCAGGAGCACCTCCACGGGGGTGCCCGGCTCCACCGCCGTCACCTCCGGGGCGATCTCCACGAGGCAGTTGGACTCGGCCAGGGCGGACAGCAGGTGGGAACCGGCGGCTCCCACCACCCGGACCGCGCCGGTCTCCAGGTGGTAGCTGCCGCGGCGGTACTGCCGCTTGCCCGGGGGCGAGGAGAGCCCGGAGCCGTCGAGCACCGCCCGGGACCGGGGCCGTTCGGTCACGGCGAACCCGGCGGCCCGCCGGAGTGCCGGCCGTACGAAGACCTCGAACGACACCAGCGCCGACACCGGGTTCCCCGGCAGCGCCACCACGGGCACGCCCCGGTACCGGCCGCTGCCCTGCGGCATGCCCGGTTGCATCGCGACCTTGGTGAAGGACACCCCCTCGCCGGCCAGCGCGTCCTTGACGACCTCGTAGGCGCCCGCGCTGACCCCGCCGGAGGTGAGCAGGAGGTCGGCATCGGCCAGGTGCGGTTCCACCGCGTCGTGGAGCGCGGCCACGTCGTCGGGGACGAACCTGACGGTGGTGGCGCGCCCACCGGCCTCGCGGACGGCCGTGGCGAGCATGACGGCGTTCGACTCGTAGATCTGCCCGAGACCCAGCGGTTCGCCGGGCTCGACGAGCTCGGAGCCGGTCGACAGGACCACGACCCGGGGCCGGCGGCGCACCGGGAGTTCGGCGAACCCCAGCGCGGAGGCCAGGCCCAGCTGGGCGGGCCCCAGCTCCGCCCCCCGGCGCAGCACGGTGGCGCCGGCGGGGACGTCCTCCCCTGCCTGCCGCACGTGCCGGCCCTCCTCGGGGGCCACCGTGATCGTGACCTCACGGGTTCCGCCGTCGGTACGTTCGACCGGGACGACGCAGTCCGCTCCCAGGGGCAGCGGAGCCCCGGTCATGATCCGTTGGGCGCTCCCCACCGCCAACGGGAGCACCTCCGGCGCCCCCGCCGGCAGGTCGGCGGTCACCGGCAGCCGCACCGGGCGTTCCGGGGAGGCTCCCGCGACGTCGACCGAGCGGACCGCGTAGCCGTCCATGGCCGAGTTCCGGAAGGGCGGCAGCGGGATGGAGGCGACCAGGTCCCGCGCCATGGCGAGCCCGGCGCACTCGTGCAGCGGCGACCTGGTGACCTCGGTGGGTCGCAGCAGGCTCGCGACGTGCTCCTGGTGTTCCTCGACTGGTACCAGCGGAGGTGTCCTGTTGTCCTGGTCCACCCGATCATGGTGCCCTGCGTGCCGGCGGGGCCGGCCCCACGACTCGCCCGGGCCCACCGGGCCACAGAATCGTTCGCGCCCGGGGTGGGCGCACCGCCCGGGCCGGTCCCCACGCGGTGGGTACGAGGACGGAGGACTACCAGTGCAGGTCGTGACACGTCACACGCCGGGGTACGGGGTGGCGCGGCTGGTGCTCGGCGGTGGCGAGCAGGCCCTGGCCGAGGTGGGAAGCATGATGGCGACCAGCTTCGGCGTCGCCGTGGAATCCCGCCGGGTCACCGGCCGGGGCCCGGGGCGGGGGGTGCGCGGCGGTGGGCCCCGGGCCACCGGTTTCACCGCCCCGCCTCCCGGCGGGTGGGTGGATGTGGCGCCCAGCCAGGCCGGGGACCTCTACATCGTGGAGCTGGACGGACGCGCGGGGTGGTGCGTGCGGGCCCGGTCCTGGCTCGCCGCCGCCGGAACGGTGGTCTTCGACCGGGACTGGCCTGGCCTGCGTTCGCTGCTCGGCTCCGACGAGGGGTTCCTCACCCACGCCGCCGGGCACGGCCCACTGGTGTTGTCCTGCCACGGCAGCCTCGATGTGGTGAACCTCAAGGCGGGTGAGGTGGTCACGCTCAACGCGGGCCACGTCCTCGGGTACCGGGACGACACCAGGGTGCGGCTCCGGGCGCTCGACCAATTGGGCGAGCAGTCGGTGCGGACCGGCGCGGGGCTGCTCCTCGACGTCGTGGGACCGGCCCGCGTGCTCACCCAGACGCGGGCTGCCCGTACCGTGAGGACCTGAGGAGCAGGTGTTCCCGTCGTCTCCCCCGCCCGGTGGCGGCGGGATCGGTGAAGCGCCTGTGAACGGGTATCACCGAGCGTTAGGCTGCGAGTCGTGTCGGAGGACCTCACCGGAAGCCGATTGGGGCACTACCGGATCAACGGTGTGCTCGGCCGCGGTGGAATGAGCGTCATGTACCGCGCCACGGACGAGCGTCTCGGCCGCAAGGTGGCGCTGAAGGTGATCGCCGAGCACCTGTCGGGGGACGCGGAGTTCCGCGAACGGTTCGTCGACGAGGCGCGGAACACCTCGGCGATCGACCACCCCAACGTCGTGCCGCTGTACGACTTCGGTGAGGTGGACGGTCTTCTCTTCATCGCGATGCGGTTGGTCGACGGGGCGGACATGGCCACGCTCATCAAGGACGGCCCGCTGGCACCGCAACGGGCGCTCGCCCTGCTCGGGCAGGTCGCCGAGGCGCTGGACATGCTGCACGACCGGGGTCTGGTGCATCTGGACATCAAGCCGGCGAACGTGCTGGTCACGAGCAAGGAGTCCAGTGAGGAGCACGTCTACCTCGCCGACTTCGGGCTCACCCGGCGCGGCGCGACCGGTCACCGCACCCAGGGCGGCGACTTCCTCGGGTCGCCGACCTACGCCGCCCCCGAGCACCTGCGCGGGGAGCCGGTCGACCCGAGGACCGACGCCTACTCGTTGGCGTGCGTCCTCTTCGCCTGCCTGACCGGCCGCCCTCCGTACCGGGGCCAGGTCCCGCAGGTGATCGAGGGCCACCTGGGCCGTGAGGTCCCCACCGTCACCTCGGTCGTCGCCCTGCCTCCGGCGATCGACGAGGTCCTCCGCCGGGGGATGGCCAAGGCGCCCGGCCAGCGGTACGCCAACTGCCGGGAGCTCGTGGCCGCCGCGAGGCAGGCGCTCGCGGGTGCCGCGCGGCCCGACCAGCCCGCTCCACCCGTGGGGCGCGAGACCGTTCCCGGGCCGGGCACCCCGGCCGCCGGCTGGGCCCGCCCGGTCGTGCCGACGGGCCCGCCGTCCACCCCCACCGGCCTGCCCCGGCAGACCCCGGCCGGTCTGGCCGAGCCGATGCGGTTGCGGCCGCCCTCGCCCGCGCAGTCCGCGTCCTCGTTCGCCTCCAGCGGCGGGGGCGGCAACCGTTGGGTGCTGCCGTTGATGGCGTTGGCGGCGTTGGTCGCCGTGGTCGTGCTGGTCGTCGTCATCGTCAACTCCTGACACGTCCTCCGGCTGATGTCTCCGCCGCCGAGGGCGCGTCAGCACGAGAAAGGCCCGGTTTCCCCGCGCTGCCGGTCCTCGCTGGTCACGCTGGGGGTCCGCGGACGGGGGCGCGGCGCGCCCGACTGTCGCCGCTTGCACTCATCGCCGCAGAGTGCTAAACACGGAACTGGCACTCGCTACTGGTGAGTGCCAAGGCCGGGACGGTGAGGCTGGCAAGGGGCCCCGCATGGAGGGGCAGTCCGGTCAGTCGTCCGTCGCGGGCACCGAGCCTGGCCCATTACGTGTCCTGCTGTGGGTACCCACGTTCCCGCAGCGCCCAATCGCCGGAGGACAACACCGCAATGGCCAAGTTGATTGCGTTCGACGAGGACGCGCGCCGCGGTCTCGAGCGTGGTATGAACACCCTCGCCGATGCTGTCAAGGTGACGCTCGGCCCGAAGGGTCGCAACGTCGTCCTGGAGAAGAAGTGGGGCGCCCCCACGATCACCAACGACGGTGTCTCGATCGCCAAGGAGATCGAGCTCGAGGACCCGTGGGAGAAGATCGGCGCCGAGCTCGTCAAAGAGGTAGCCAAGAAGACGGACGACGTCGCGGGTGACGGCACCACGACCGCGACCGTGCTGGCTCAGGCCCTGGTGCGTGAGGGTCTGCGCAACGTTGCCGCCGGCGCCAGCCCGCTGAGCCTCAAGCGTGGCATCGAGAAGGCCGTCGACGCCGTGGCCGAGCAGCTCCTGAAGGCCGCCAAGGAGGTCGAGACCAAGGAGCAGATCGCCGCCACCGCCGGCATCTCCGCCGCCGACTCCAGCATCGGTGAGCTGATCGCCGAGGCCCTCGACAAGGTGGGCAAGGAAGGCGTCATCACGGTCGAGGAGAGCAACGCCTTCGGTCTGGAGCTGGAGCTCACCGAGGGCATGCGCTTCGACAAGGGCTACATCTCGGGCTACTTCGTGACCGACACCGACCGCCAGGAGGCGGTCCTGGAGGACCCGTACATCCTCCTGTTCGGCTCGAAGATCTCCAACGTCAAGGACCTGCTCCCGCTGCTGGAGAAGGTCATGCAGGCCGGCAAGCCGCTGCTGATCATCTGTGAGGACGTCGAGGGCGAGGCGCTGGCCACCCTGGTCGTCAACAAGATCCGCGGCACCTTCAAGTCGGTCGCGGTCAAGGCCCCCGGCTTCGGCGACCGCCGCAAGGCGATCCTCCAGGACATCGCCATCCTCACCGGTGGCCAGGTCATCAGCGAGGACGTGGGCCTCAAGCTGGAGAACGCCGACCTGTCCCTGCTCGGCCAGGCCCGCAAGGTCGTCGTCACCAAGGACGAGACGACCATCGTCGAGGGCTCCGGTGACACCGAGCAGATCGCCGGCCGCGTCAGCCAGATCCGCAGCGAGATCGACCGCAGCGACTCCGACTACGACCGGGAGAAGCTGCAGGAGCGCCTGGCCAAGCTCGCCGGCGGCGTCGCGGTCATCAAGGTCGGCGCGGCCACCGAGGTCGAGCTGAAGGAGCGCAAGCACCGCATCGAGGACGCGGTGCGCAACGCCAAGGCCGCCGTGGAGGAGGGCATCGTCGCCGGTGGTGGCGTGGCTCTGCTCCAGGCCGCCGAGGCCGCCTTCACCGACCTGGTGCTGGACGCCGACGAGGCCACCGGCGCCAACATCGTCAAGGTCGCCGTCGAGGCCCCCCTGAAGCAGATCGCGGTGAACGCCGGCCTCGAGGGCGGCGTCGTGGTCGAGAAGGTCAAGGGCCTGAAGGCCGGCGAGGGTCTGGACGCCGCCACCGGCTCCTACAAGGACCTCGTCGAGGCCGGCATCACCGACCCGGTGAAGGTGACCCGTTCCGCGCTGCAGAACGCCGCCTCCATCGCCGGGCTGTTCCTGACCACGGAGGCCGTCGTGGCCGACAAGCCGGAGAAGGAGAAGGCCCCGGCCGCTCCCGACGCCGGTGGGATGGACTTCTGAGCCGTTCCCCGACCACTGGTCGAGAAGGGGCCGGTCCGCGTCTCGCGGGCCGGCCCCTTCGCCG
>NZ_AGVX02000493.1 GCF_000239155.1 Actinoalloteichus spitiensis RMV-1378 | reverse complement strand
CGCCGTCGAGCCGCCAGTGGCGGGCGAGCGCGACCAGGGTCGCGGCGAGCGGTCGGGGGGCTTCGACGGCTTCGACGGTGACGGCGTCCGGGTCCTGCCACAGCTGGGCCGGGTCCAGCTTGCGCACGCGGTAGGTGATCAGCTCGCCTCCGACGACGAAGACCCTCAGTTCCTCGTCCGCGTCGAGGTGCTGTTGCACGATCACGGGAGCCGGCTCCACGACGTCCCGGGCCCTGCTGGGGTCGAGCGGCCGGGGGAACAGCCCGTGGAGCGCGCCGGGCCGGGGTTCGAGCAGGTGGCGGCCGGCGGACTTCACGAGGCACCGGCCGCCGCCCGGTCGGTTCCGGGCGGGCCGGGTGGTCACGGCGGTGCGCGGGACGCGGAGCCCGAAGGACGCGGCGTCGTCCAGCTGGCTGAGCCGGTCGAGGTTGCGGGTGTGGCGGGGGCTGTTGACATGGCACCAGTCACCGCGGACGGACAACCAGTCGGCGACGGCGGCCCACTGCTCGATCGCGTAGGCGCCGCGCAGCGAACGGGCGTCGGCGGGAACGGCGGCGATGTCGAAGTGGCGGCGCCAGACCAGCAGGGGACGCAGGAGCCGGTTGCCGAGTTCGACCAGCGGCGCGTCCGGGTAGACGGTGAGCGGTAGCTCGAGGCAGCGGTCGGCGTCGATGCGGACCAGCCGGATGTCCCGCTCCGCCAGCGCCAGGGAGAGCTCGTTCATCTCCATCTCGGCGGCGCGGGCGAGCACGAGGACGCAGGGTTGCGGCTCGCCGGCGCTGTCTGCCGCCCCCTCGTCGACGAGGTCGGCCGCGTACATGCGCTCCTGGAAGTCGAGGCAGGTGCTCGGGGCGCGGAAGAAGTAGTCCTGGCCCTGGAGCAGCAGCGGAGCCGTCAGCACCTCACCCAGGGCGTTCGACGGGGACGGGGGAACGGGATCGGCCTGACCGGGCGGAGGCGCTGCCGCGTCCCCGCCGGCTGGGATCACGTCAGTCGTCCTTCTTCCGGAAGATCTTCTGTTCCCTGGCGTACTCCGCCGCGTACTCGGCGAGCGCTCCGTCCTCCGCTTGACCCGAACGGAGCAGCGCTGCCAGCTCTTTCAGCGACATGGAGGATCACCCTCTTTCCGACGCGCGAAACCACACCCTGAAGTGGATCAACGGGCAGTAGTTTCGGGTTCGGCTTACTCACTGTCAAGTTGAACGAGAAACATTATCGCTCGACTGGACCATCTGAGCGAGGGTTGACAACAGAACTACTACAAGAAGTGGCGAGGCGCCCGGGCGATCAGAGCAGGGCGCTCGACCGAACGGCGCACCTGGGCGGGAACCACGCTGTTTCCGCCTTGGTGGCACAACTCACTTGGCGGTGGCCCTGGCGAACTCGGCCTTGGGGTCCTGGATCTGCCCCATGGAGATGACCTCGCGGCGCAGCAGCAGGGCGAGCGTCCAGTCGATGACGATGCGGACCTTGCGGTTGAAGGTGGGCATGCGGCTCATGTGGTAAGTCCGGTGCATGAACCACGCGGGGAAGCCCTTCAGCTTGATCCCGTACACGTCCGCGACACCCTTGTAGAGGCCAAGGCCAGCGACCGAACCCACGTGGGCGTGCTTGTACTGCCGGGTCGGCTTGCCCCGCAGGGAGGCGATCAGGTTGTCCGCGAGCTGCCGCGCCTGCCGGACCGCGTGCTGGGCGGAAGGGCTGCACGTCGCGTTCGGGTCCGTCTCGGCCTTGGACAGGTCCGGAACCGCCGAGCAGTCCCCCGCCGACCACACGTCGGAGGTCCCCTCGACCTGGAGGGCGGCCGTGCAGCGAACCCGGCCCCGCTCATCGAGCGGCAGGTCGGTGTCCCGGAGCATCGGGTTGGCCTTCACGCCCGCAGTCCAGACGATGGTGTCCGCGTCGAACTCGGTGCCGTCGGAGAGGACGACGTGGCCGCCGACCATGCTCTCCACGCGCGTCTCCAGGTAGCAGCGGATCCCGCGCTCCTCCAGCCGGCGCACCGTGTACACACCCATCTTCGGGCTGACCTCGGGCATGACCCTGTTCGCGGCCTCGACGAGGACCCACTGGACCTCGGACTGCTTGATCGAGGGGTAGTAGCGGACGGCGTAGCGGGCCATGTCCTCCAGCTCGGCGAGCGCCTCGATCCCCGCGAAGCCCCCGCCGATCACCACGAAGGTCAACAGCTTCCGGCGCACCTCCGGGTCCTGCGTCGAGGCGGCCTGGTCCAGCCGGGACAGCACGTGGTTGCGGAGGTAGATGGCCTCACCGACCGTCCGGAAGGCGATCCCCTCTTCAGGGAGCCCGGGGATCGGGAGCGTCCTGGCCACCGAACCGGGCGAGACGACCAGCTGGTCGTACTCGATCTCCTCGACCACGCCGTCCTGGTTCTCGACGGTCACCGCCTTGCGGGCGTGCTCGATGCGCGTGACCCGCCCGGTCACCACGTGGCACCGGCGCAGGGTGCGCCGGAGCGGGACCACCACATGCCGGGGCTCGATCGAACCGGCCGCCGCTTCGGGGAGAAACGGCTGGTAGGTCATGTGGGGCTGCGGGTCGATGACCGTGACAGAGGCCTCCCGCCCGCGCAGCTTTGACTGTAGGCGCAGGGCCGTATACATTCCGACGTATCCACCGCCGACGATCACAATGCGCGTCGGTCCGGACTTCACACCAGCCATGCCTCCATGGTTGCACCGGCGACGTCACCCGAACCGTTCAGTGGTGGCTCAGTGTGACCCGGCTCGCTCTCCACTCCCTGCGGAAACGCTGCTCAGAGCGGGGAATCGGACAAAACGCCAGCCTGAACGGGCTACCACGAACGGCCCAACCGGCCTTCGTTCCCCTGGCCGAGCGTGAGGTGTCTCATTCCGCGATGTTGGCCACCCCCGCCGCCACGCGCAGCCGGTCCTCCACCATCTCCTGGCTCAGACGGCCGGTCGAGGTGTTCCGCTGGCTCACGTGGTAGCAACCCAACAGGTGCAGCGGGCCGCCCTGCGACACCGGGGGCAGCACCACGTGGGCGTCGTGCGCGAAACGGGGGCGGGGCCGGGGGACACGCCAGCCCGCGGCGGCGAGCACCGGTAGGACCGCCTGCCACCCGAACCCGCCCAGCACCAGCACCGCCCGCAGGGTGGGCCGCAGCAGTTCGAACTCCCGGGCCAGCCACGGCCGGCACGTGTCCCGTTCACCTGGGGTGGGCCTGTTGTCCGGAGGCGCGCAGTGCACGGGCGAGGTCACCCGCGTGGATCGCAGCCGCAGCCCGTCGCCAGGCCGAACCGAGTCCGGCCTTGACGCCAACCCGGCCCGGTACATCGCCGCGTACAGCACCTCGCCCGAACGGTCACCGGTGAACATCCGGCCCGTGCGGTTCCCGCCGTGCGCGGCAGGGGCCAGCCCGACGACGGCCAGTGCCGCGTCCGCCGGCCCGAAACCGGGCACCGGCCGCCCCCAGTACTCCTCGTCGCGGAAGGCGGCCCGCTTCACCCGGGCCACCTCCTCCCGCCACGCCACCAGGCGGGGGCAGGCTCGGCAGGTGGGCAGGACCTCGTCCACCTCGCCGATCCCGGTCAGGGTGGGCGCGACCCCGGCGGGCCAGTGCGTTTCCTCCATGTCTCCACCCTGCCCGCCAGCGCGTTCCGCCATGTCCCGCGACACCCGGGCGGGGAACGCGGGCCGGCGGCCGCGCGCACGCCTCCGGCGGCCCGTCGTGACCGGATGGTTCTCGCGGAGCCGCGCGTCCGCTCCGTAGGCTGCGGCGCATGGCGAACACCGAGAGCGCGAGCGCGCCGAGCGAGCGGGAGGACCACGCCGCCGACGCGTCGGCCACCCGCACGGCGCAGACCCCGACCGACGACCTGGTCACCACCCAGCACAGCCTGACCGTGGGCGAGCGCACCCTCCCCTACACCGCGACCACCGGTCGCGTCGTCTTACGGGAGGAGGTGCACACCGACGGCGTGTTCGACGGGCACCGCCCCAAGGCGGAGATCTTCGTGACCAGCTACACCCTGGACGGCGCCGACCCCGGCTCGCGGCCGGTGACCTTCGCCTTCAACGGTGGCCCTGGCTCGTCCAGCGTCTGGCTGCACCTCGGCGTGCTAGGACCCCGCCGGGTGCTGATGGGCGACGCCGGCGACCTGCTCCCCCCGCCCTACGGGCTCGCCGACAACCACGAGACCCTCCTCGCGCACAGCGACCTGGTCTTCATCGACCCCGTCTCCACCGGTTACTCGCGGGCCGCCGAGGGCGAGAAACCGGATCAGTTCCACGGTTTCCGGGGCGACCTGGACTCCATCGGTGAGGTCATCCGGCTGTGGACCAGCCGCAACGGCCGGTGGATGTCGCCGAAGTTCCTCGCGGGAGAGTCCTACGGAACCCTGCGGGCCGCCGGCCTGGCCAACCACCTCCAGTCCCGGTACGGGATGTACCTCAACGGGCTGCTGCTGATCTCCAGCGTGCTGGACATGGGCACCATCCGATTCACCAAGGGCAACGACCTGCCCTACTCGCTGTTCCTGCCCACCTACGCGGCCATCGCGCACTACCACGGCCTGCACGGTGACCGGCCGCTGCGCGAGGTGCTGGACGAGGCCGAGGCGTACGCGGCCAGGGACTACCCGTGGGCGCTGGCCCGGGGCGCCCGGCTCACCAGCGAGGAACGCGCCGAGGCGGTCGCCACCCTCGCCCGGCTCACCGGGCTGTCGGAGAAGTACGTCGACCAGGTGGACCTGCGGATCGAGCACATCCGCTTCTTCACCGAACTGCTGCGCGAACGCGGCGAGGTCGTGGGACGGCTGGACGGGCGGTTCCGGGGTTGGGAGGCCGACGGCGGGTTCGAACGGTTCACGGCCGACCCGAGCATGAACGCGATCACCGGCCCCTACAGCGCGGCGTTGAACCACTACCTGCGCTCCGAACTGGGCTACCACAACGACCTGCCCTACGAGGTCCTCTCCCGCCGGGTGCAGCCCTGGTCCTACGCGGAGTTCGAGGGCGCGCACGTGCAGTCCTCGGACGACCTGGCGACCGCGATGCGCACCAACCCGCACCTGCGGGTGCACGTCGCGTGCGGCTACCACGACGGCGCGACGCCCCACTTCGCCGCCGAACACGTGTTCGCGCACCTGCCGATCCCCGCCGAGCTGCAGGACAACGTCGAGTTCCGCTACTACGAGGCGGGCCACATGATGTACGTCCACGAGGAGTCCAGGGTCCAGCAGTCCGCCGACCTCGCCGAGTTCATCGAGAGCACCCTGAACGGCTGACGTCCCCCCGACGGACAGCACACCGACTGGTGGGAGCGGGGCCGCGTGCCTCACGGCGCCTCGCCCACCGCTGTCCCGGAAGGTTGGAGAGGCGGACGGGGCGGCGTTCCACGCGGAACGCCGCCCCGTCACCTGCTCACCCGCCTTTAGGCCACGACCTTCGGCTTCTCCTCCGGGAAGTGGCACGCGCTCGGATGCGCCGCGCCCTCGTCACCACCGGGCCAGGTGGCACCCTCCACCGGGGACGTCCCCGGGTCCACCAGCGGCGGCGTCTCGGTGGCGCACAGGTCCCGCGCCTTCCAACACCGGGTGCGGAACCGGCACCCCGAGGGCGGCGACACCGGGCTGGGGACGTCGCCGGTCAGCCGGATGATCTCCCGCTGACCGCGCAGCGACGGGTCCGGCACCGGAACCGAGGACAGCAGCGCCTGGGTGTACGGGTGGGTGGGGTGCTCGTAGATCTGCTGCTCGGTCCCCATCTCCACCATGCGGCCCAGGTACATGACACCGACCCGGTCGGAGAGGTGCCGCACCACGGACAGGTCGTGCGCGATGAACACGTACGACAGGGAGAACTCCCGGCGCAGCTCGGCGAGCAGGTTCATCACCTGCGCCTGGATCGAGACGTCCAGCGCCGACACCGGCTCGTCGCAGATGATCACCTTGGGTCGCAGCGCCAAGGCCCTGGCGATGCCGATCCGCTGCCGCTGCCCGCCGGAGAACTGGTGCGGGTAGCGGTTGGCGTGTTCGGGGCTGAGCCCGACGACGTCCAGCAGCTCGCGCACCTTCGCCTGCCGGTCGCCCTTCGGCGCCACCTCGGGGTGGATCTCGAAGGGTTCCCCGACGATGTCCCCGACCGTCATCCTCGGGTTCAGCGAGGTGTACGGGTCTTGGAGGACGATCTGGATGTCCCGGCGCAGCTTCCGCAGCGCAGCCCCGCGCAGCGAGAAGATGTCCTGGCCCTCGAACATCGCCGTGCCCGAGGTCGCCGGCTCCAGGCGCATCAGCACCTGCGCCAGGGTCGACTTGCCGCATCCGGACTCACCGACCACGCCCAGGGTCTCACCCTTGTTGAGGTCGAAGGACACCCCGTCGACGGCCTTGACCTGCCCGATGGTGCGGCGGAACAGCACGCCGCGTTTGACGGGGAAGTGCTTGACCAGGTCACGCACCTGGAGGATCGGCTCACTCATCGCGCATCAACTCATCACTACGGTGACAGGCGCTGACGCGCCCCTCGGCGATCGTCAGCAGCTCGGGGTCCTTCTCCCGGCAGAGGTCGATCGCCAGCGGGCACCGGGGGTGGAACGGGCAGCCCTCCGGGATGGCGGTCAGGCTCGGCGGAAGACCCTTGATGGTGTTCAGTTCCTGGCCGCGCTGGTCCAGCCTCGGCATGGAGTCCATCAGCGCCCGCGTGTACGGGTGGCCGGGCTTGCGGTAGATCGAGTGGACGTCGGCCTCCTCGACGATCCGCCCGGCGTACATGACGGCGATCCGGTCGGCGACCTCGGCGACGACGCCGAGGTCGTGGGTGATCAGGATCATCCCCATGTTCCGCTCACGCTGGATCTCCGCGAGCAGGTCCATGATCTGGGCCTGCACCGTGACGTCGAGCGCGGTGGTGGGCTCGTCCGCGATCAGCACCTCGGGGTCCAACGCCAGCGACATCGCGATCATCGCGCGCTGCCGCATGCCGCCGGAGAACTCGTGCGGGAACTGCCGCACCCGGCCCTTGGCGTTGGGGATGCGCACCAGGTCGAGCAGTTCGATCGCCCGCTTCCGGGCGTCCTTCCTGCTCATGCCGCGCCGCTTGCGGAGTTGTTCCTCGATCTGGAACCCGACGGTGAACACGGGGTTCAGCGCGGACAGCGCGTCCTGGAAGATCATGGCGATGCCCTCGCCCCGGACCTCCCGCCGCCGGCTGGCGCTGGCGGTGAGCAGGTCCTCACCCCGGAAGCGGATCTCCCCGGCGGTGATGGCGGCCGGCGGCATCTCCAGGATGCCCATCACGGTGTTGGCCGTGACGCTCTTTCCCGAGCCGGACTCGCCCAGCACGGCGAGCGTCTCCCCGGCGTCCACGTGGTAGCGGACCCCGTTGAGCACCCGGGCCACCCCCTCCTGGGTGCGGAACTCCACGTGCAGGCCGGAGACCGCCAGCAGCGGTTCGGAGCCCTGCTGGACGACGGCCGGCGCCGCCGGGTCCTCGAGCGGAGACGGGTTCGGCGACTCCGCCGACTGTCCCTCCGTTGACACGTTCGGCACCTCCTTATCGCATCTTGGGGTCGAGGGCGTCGCGCACGGCGTCACCGAGCATGACGAACGCCAGCACGGTGACGGCCAGCGCGCCGGCCGGGAACAGGAGCATGTGCGGGGCGATCCGGATCAGTTCCTTGGCGTCACTGATCATCACGCCCCAGGACACCACCGGGGTCCGCAGCCCGACGCCGAGGAACGACAGCGTCGCCTCCAGGGCGATGTAGGTACCCAGGGCGATGCTGCCGTAGACCAGCACCGGGGCCAGGGTGTTCGGCAGCAGGTGCCGGAAGATGATCCGGGTCGGGCTGGCGCCCAGTGCCCGGGCCGCCTTCACGTAGTCCTGCTGTTTCGCGGTGAGCGCGGCGGAGCGCATGATCCGCATCGTCACCGGCCAGGACAGCACGACGATCGAGAAGATGACCTGGAAGATGATCCGCACCGGGCCGTAGGACGTGCCCGGCGGGTTGAACGTCGACAGGATGACGATCGCGCCGAGCACGAACGGCAGGCCGAAGAACACGTCGGCGAACCGGGACAGGATCGCGTCAAGCCAGCCGCCGTAGAAGCCGGCGAACAGGCCGACGAGGCTGCCGAGCAGCACGGTGCCCAGGGTGGCGAGCACCCCGACCACCAGCGAGGCCCGAACCCCGTGGATCACCCGGGCGTAGATGTCCCTGCCCTGCTGGTCGTAACCGAACCACGCGTCGGCGGAGGGCGTCTGCCTGGCGAGGGAGAGATCGGCCTTGGTCGGGTCCACCGAGGTGAACAGACCGGGGAAGAGCGCCATCACCGTGAGGAACAGGATGATGACCGCCGAGATGATGAAGATCGGCCTGCGGCGCAGGCTCACCCACGCGTCGCCCCACAGGCTCCGCTGCTTGCCGTCGTCGGCTCCGCCGCCTGGCCGGGCGCCGTGCCCCTCGGCGGTGATCTCTTCCTGTGCGCGGGTCTCCATCTTGCCCGCGCTGGCCGCGGCCGTCGGGTCAGTCATAGCGAATCCTCGGGTCAAGTACCGCGTAGAGCAGGTCCACGAGCAGGTTCATCACCAGGTAGACGATCACCAGCAGCACGACGACCCCGGTGACCGTGGTGCCCTCCTGCCGGGCGATCGAACGGAAGACGAGGCCTCCGATGCCGTTGATGTTGAAGATGCCCTCGGTGACGATGGCGCCGCCCATGAGGGCGCCGAGGTCGGTGCCGAGGAAGGTGACCACCGGGATGGCCGAGTTGCGGAGCAGGTGCACTCCCACCACCCGGTGCTGCGGCTGCCCCTTGGCGACGGCGGTGCGCACGAAGTCGGCGCGCTTGTTCTCGGCGATGCTGGTCCTGGTGAGCCGCGCCACGTAGGCCATCGACACGCTGGCCAGCACGAATCCAGGTGCCAGGAGCTCCCCCCAACTCGCGTTCCCCGACACCGTCGGCGCGATCCAGCCGAGCTGGAGCCCGAACACGGTCTGCACCAGGTAACCGGTGACGAAGGTGGGGATGGCGATCAGGAACAGGGTGGAGACGAGGACGAGGTTGTCCATGAAGCCCCGACCGCGCAGGCCGGTGAGGATGCCGGCGATGACACCGATCAGCGCCTCGAAGAGGAGGGCGATCAGCGCGAGCCGGATGGTGACCGGGTAGGCGTTGCTGATCAGCGTGCCCACCGAGGTGCCGGAGAAGGTCTCCCCGAAGTCCCCCTGGAGCAGGTTGAGCAGGTACTTGCCGTACTGGATGAACAGCGGGTCATCCATGTTGAACTTCTCACGCATGACTGCCACGAACGACTCGGGGCAGGGGCGTTCGCCGCACTTGCCGGCGAAGGGGTCTCCGGGCAGCGCCCAGACCAGCAGGTAGATCAGGAACGTCGTGCCGATGAAGACCGGTATCAGCTGTAGCAGTCGTCTGGCCACATAGCGGCCCATGGGTCCTCCTGAACCCCGTTCCGTTCGTGGTGGGTGGGGCCCGGACGGCGGAAGGGCCGGGACCGTGCCATCTGGGCCACGGTACCCGGCCTGTTCACCTGTCCGAGCCCGTCCGTCCGGTGACGGTGGCGGGCGAGGTCGGTGCGGGGGGTGTGTTCGATCCCTCACGCCGACGGGCCGAACCGCACGTGCGATCCGACCCGTCGGTGCCGGTCAGTCGGCTCAGGCGAGGGACAGCGAGAGCACGTCCAGCGTACGGAGCGGGTTCAGGTGCACGTTCTCGACACGGGTCGAGTGGCCGGCCTGGCCCTTGTCGTCGAAGACCGGGATGGAGGGCATGTCCTCGTTGATCATCCGCTCGGCCTCCATGTACAGCTCGGTGGCCTCCTCGACCGACGAGGCCTGGTCGGCCTCGTCGAGCTTGGCGTCGACCTCCGGGTTGCTGTAGTCACCGTCGTTCGAGGAGGCACCCGTGCGCAGCAGCGGGGTCAGGAAGTTCTCGATCGACGGGTAGTCGGCCTTCCAGCCGGTCCGGTACATGGTGGTGAACTCGCGCGCGTTGGCGATCTCGCGCTGCACGTTGAAGGTCTGCACCGGCTCCGGGTTGCAGCCGATCTCCAGCGTGTTCGCGATGCTGTTGCAGGCGGCCTCGACCCACTGCTGGTGGTCACCGTCGGAGTTGTAGGTGATGCCCACGTCGCCGGTGTAGCCGGACTCGGCGAGCAGCTGCTTGGCCCGCTCGGGGTCGTAGTCGCAGTACTCGCACTGGCCCTCGGGGTCGTCGAGCAGGACGGCGGGCACGCGGCTCTGCGCGGGCAGGCGGTTGCCGAAGAAGATCTGCTCCGCCATCTCCTCGCGGTTGATCGCCAGGGAGAGCGCGCGGCGGAGGTTGACGTCCTCGTAGACCTCGTCGTAGAGCGGGAAGCTCAGGGTGTAGCTCAGGAGCAGGTCGACCTCCAGCGTGCGGCCCTCGAGGTCGGTCTTCCAGGCGTCACCGGCCAGCGCCGACACGGGGATCTGGTCGAGCACGTCGAGGTCGTTGGAGACCACGGCGGTGTAGGCCGCGTCGAGGCTCTGGTAGACCTTGTAGGTCAGGTTCTCGATCTGCGGCTGCTGCTCACCCGCGTAGTCCTCGAACCTGGTGAGCTTGATCTCCTGGTCCGGGACGCGGGAGACGAACTGGAACGGGCCGTTGCCGATCGGCTCGGCCTCCCAGGCCTCCTGGTCCTCGAAGAACGCCTCGGGCAGCGGCGCGTAGGCGCTGTAGCCGAGGGTCTCCGGGAAGATCGCGAACGGGGCGGAGAGCGTCACCTGGAAGGTGTGCTCGTCGATGACCTCGAGGCCGGACATGGTCTCGGCGGTGGGCTCCTCGCCCTCGTCCGCCGGGTGGACGTCCTCGTAGCCCTCGATCTTCTCGAAGAAGCTGGCGTTCAGCGCGCCGTTGGGGGCGTAGGCCACCCAGTTCCAGGCGTCGACGAAGCTCTGCGCGGTGACGTCGGTGCCGTCGTGGAACTTCCAGTCGTCCTTGATCGTGATCGTGAAGACCCGACCGTCCTCGTCCGCCTCGATGGACTCCGCGACCTCGTTGATCGACGAGGCGTCCTCGTTGTCGTACCGCACGAGCATGCTGAAGATGGTGTCGACCACACGGCCGCCGCCAGTCTCGTTGGTGCCGCCCGGGATCAGCGGGTTCTCCGGCTCCGTGGTGAACACGGTCACCTCGGAGTTCGGGTCGGCGGCGCTGTCACCACCGTTGTCGCCTCCACCACACGCCGTCAACAGCAGCGCGGCCGCCGTTGGGAGTGCGATGAAGGCGGTCCTTCGCCCTGCTCGCATGGAACGTCCTCCAGCTCGTGCCACGACGGGTCGCCGTGGCAGGTGGGGTCGGCCAGGTGCGGCCGACCCGGTTGACGGGTTTCGATGTAGCGACCGTAGTCACTATCCGCAGCCAAGCAAGGGGTCACGGATTACGAAGTCGCCACAGGATCACCCGAAAATCAGATCGCATTGAAACACCCAGAGCAACCGTAGGCACGAAGCGTTACAGAAGGCTGAGCGCATATCCGCCGGACAGCGGACAGGTTATGCCTCCGATGGGGGCAACCTGACGGTGGGTACCCGTCAGCGCGCGATGGACAGCGCGATGCCGTCCAGGATGTCGTGCTCGCTGACCACCAGCTCGTCGATACCGGCGGTAGCCCTGACCTGGTCGGCGAGCTCGGCGACCACCACCGCTCCCCCGGTGATGACGTCCACCCGCCCTGGGTGGATGACCTGTTCCTCCGACCGCCGTGCGTGCGAGGAGGTGACCAGCCAGTCGGTGACCGAGGCAATGCGCTCGTGGGCCAGGCGGGACAGGTGGATGGCGTCCGGGTCGTACGCCGCCAGCCCCTGGGCCAGCCCGGAGAGCGTGGTCACCGTGCCGGCGACTCCCACCCAGGTGGTGGCCGCGGCCACCGGGACCTCGGAGAAGGCCGGGGCGGTGACGTCGCGGACCACCGCCCGCGCGGCGGCCACCT
The DNA here is from genome assembly GCF_000239155.1 of Actinoalloteichus spitiensis RMV-1378. GTDB lineage: Bacteria > Actinomycetota > Actinomycetes > Mycobacteriales > Pseudonocardiaceae > Actinoalloteichus_B > Actinoalloteichus_B spitiensis. The sequence continues at coordinate 754 of NZ_AGVX02000493.1, read as the reverse complement.
GCTCGTCGGTGGGCGGGTCGTCCCGCAGGCAGCGCTCGGTGAGCCGGACGCACCCGATGTCCACCGATCGGGCGGCGCGGACGCTGGCACGGACGCCGTCCCAGTCGCCCAGCACGAATTCGGTGGACCCCCCGCCCACGTCCACCACGAGGAAGGGGCCGTCGGCCGGGTCGAGGTCGGCGACCGCACCGGCGAAGGACAAGCGGGCCTCCTCCTCACCGGTGATGACCTCGGCCTCCGTCCCGAGGGTGTCGCGGACCATCGAGAAGAAGTCCTCACGGTTGCGGGCGTCCCTGGTCGCGGAGGTGGCGACCATCCGGACGCGGTCGACCGAGGACCTGTCGATGATGTCGGCGTACTCGGCGAGGGCGACCCTGGTCCGCTCGACCGCCTCCGGCGCGAGCCGACCGGTGGCGTCGACGCCCTGCCCCAGGCGCACGATCCGCATCTCCCGGCGCACGTCGGTCAGGCTGGTGCCCCCGCCCTCCCGCGCGCTCACGTCGGCGATCAGCAGGCGGATGGAGTTGGTACCGCAGTCGATCGCGGCCGTTCTGGGCATACCTGGCTCCTCAGCAGCGGGGACGGAGGTCCAGTCTGCAACGGCGGGGTTCCACCGCGACCAGGGGTCGCGTGCCCGGTGCGGTCACCGCTCCAACCCGTTCCGGCGGCGGGGGACGGCCACCACGGCGGGCCGGCCGAGCACGGCGGCCGGGGCGGCGAGTCCCCCCTGGCCGGGAGCCCCGCCGTCCTCCCC
>NZ_AGVX02000494.1 GCF_000239155.1 Actinoalloteichus spitiensis RMV-1378 | reverse complement strand
GGGGGGGGCGGTCCGGACCACCAGCCGAGGCCGCCCGGCGAGCCAGTAACCCCAGTCAGGAGCCCCCACCTGAGTGGCGAGGAACGAGCCAGGGCGCGCCCTGGCCCTCCGTGGCCTGGTGGCCGCCCGGTCAGGGAGGAGGCGACAGGTAGCCGCGGGAGAAGGCCACGGCCACCGCCGCGGCCCGGTCGTGCACACCGAGCTTCGCGTACACCTGGACGAGGTACGTCTTCACCGTCGACTCGCTGATGAACAGGTGCTTCGCCGCCTCCCGGTTGCTCGAGCCCCGGGCGATCAGCTCCAGCACCTCCAGCTCGCGCGGGGACAACGGTTCGGGGACGGGTTGGCGTACCTCCCGCAGGAGCCGGGTCGCGACGCTGGGCGCCAGCACCGCCTCGCCCCGCGCCGCCGCCTCCACGGCGCGGAACAACTCCTCCCTCGGCGCGTCCTTGAGCAGGTAGCCCGAGGCGCCGGCGTGGATCGCGGGCAGCACGTCGCTGTCCCTGTCGTAGGTGGTGAGCACGAGAACTCGGGAGGGAACCTCCCGCCGGGCGAGTTCGGTGATGGCCGTGACGCCGTCCGTCCTCGGCATCCGCAGGTCCATGAGGATGACGTCGGGGCGCAGCCGTTCGCCCAGGACGATCGCCTCCGCTCCGTCGCCGGCCTCCCCGAGGACCTCGAAGCGGGGGTCGGGGGTGAACATGCCGCGCAGGCCGTCCCGCACCACGGGATGATCATCGACGATCAGCAGGGAGATCACCGGGTTCCCCCGGTCGCCGGGATCGCGGGAACGGATGCGGAGATGGCGGTGCCACCCCCGGGCTCCGCCTCGATGTCGAGGCGTCCCGCCAACCTCCGCACCCGCTGCCGCATGCCGGCGAGGCCGAACCCGCCACCTGGGGAACCGTTGGCGCGCGGGGAGGTCACGTCGAATCCCACCCCGTCGTCCCGCACGTCCAACAGCACCCGGTCCGGGAGGTACGACAGGGTCAGTCCGACCCGACTCGCCCCCGCGTGCTTGGCCACGTTCGCCAACGCCTCCTGCGCGGTCCGCACCAGCGCGACCTCGACGTCGGTGTGCATGGGGCGGGCGTCGCCGGTGGTGGTCAGCACCGCGTCGACGTCGTGCGTCTCGCACCACCGGTGCACCACGGCCGCGATCGCCTCCGGTAACCGGGCGTCGGCGAGCAGTTCCGGTTCCATCGCGTGCACCGTCCGGCGGGCCTCGGTGAGGCTCTCGCGGGCCAGGCTCATCGCCTTCGTCAGGTGCCGTCCGGCCGTCGAGGGCTGGTCGAGGGTCTGCTCCGCGGCCTGGAGCTGGGTGACGATACCGGCCAGACCCTGCGCCAGGGTGTCGTGGATCTCCCGGGCCATCCGCTGCCGCTCGTCCAGCACGCCCGCCTCGCGGGCCCGCGCCAGCAGTTGGGCGTGCAGGTCCGCGTTCTCCTCCAGGGCCGCCTCCAGGCGCGCGTTGGCCTCGTGCGATTCGACCAGCGCCCGTGTCCGCTCGCGTCCGCGTCTTTCGGCCGCGTCCAACAGGGAGTAGCAGGACCCGGCCAGGACCACCGAGACCAGGGAGGTGAGCGCCCACTCCCACCAGTCGCCGGTCAGGACGTTGTGCACACCGCCCTGGTACGAGACGGACATGATCATGGAGGTGGTGGCGGCGCCGGCGTAACGCCAGTGGCGGTCCAACCGTTCGAACGCGTGGACGTAGCCGACGAAGGCGAAGATGCCGTACCAGGGCGCGAGCACTACCAGGACCGCGCCCAACACGGCCAGCCCCGCGTAGTGCAGCCGGGCCGGGACCGGGTCCTTCCACCAGCCGGGCCTGGCGTCGTGGCAGGCCAGCCAGAGCGTGGTGACGAGCGTGACGCCGAGCACGGCCGGGATGTGGACGGGTGTGCCCCCTTGCGCCAGCGCCGCGGCGGTGCTCACGGCCAGCAGGACGTAGGGCAGGACGGCGAACGCGGCGCCCACCCGGTGGTCCCAGTCCCCGTGCTGCCCGGCCTCGATGCTCACGACTCACTCCCAGCGGAAGTACCGCGCGGCCAGGCCACCAGCCACGACCGTCCACCCCAGCAGCACGGCCACGTGTGTCGCCTGGGGCCAGTGGCCGGCGGTGGCGTCCTGCAATGATTGCACGGCCGCCCCCAGCGGGGTGAGGTCGCTGATGGTCCGCAGGACGTCGTTCATCGCGTCGCGGGGAAGCCACAGGCCGGCGAAGAACATGTTCGGGAACAGCAGCACCGTGCCGACCGCCCCCGCGCTCCTGCCGCTCGGCGCCAGCGACGCCACGAGCAGGCCGACGGCGAACATCGCGGAGATGGTCAGCAGGTACGCGACGAGGTGGGCGAGCAGGTGGCGGGGCAGGCCCACGTCGAACACGAGGCGGGCGGTGGCCAGCACGACCAGCACGGTGACGACGGACAGGGCGGCGGACATCAGCAGTTGCGCGCCGAGCATGGTGAGGGGGCGGACGGGGGTGGTCCGCATCCGCCGCAGTACGCCCTTCTCCCGGTAGGAGGCGAACTGCTGGGGCAGGCCGGTCAACGCGAAGAGGGCGACGCCCAGCGCGACGATGATGGGCACGTACAGGTCGATGATCCGCAGGCCTCCGAGGTCCGGGACGGATTCGCGGAACGAGGGGACCGCGCCGAGGATGACCAGCAGGGCCGGGGGAATGGCGAGGGCGAACAACACGCTCATCGGTTCCCGGAAGAACAGGCGGGTCTCGGTGGCGGTGAGCCGGTACAGGGCGGACACGGGATCTCCTCAGGAGCTGGTGGGGCGGCCGGTGAGTGCGACGTAGGCGTCGTCGAGCGAGGTGTGCTCCACCCGGAGGTCCTCCGCGACGACCTGGTGCCGGGCGAGGGTGCTGGTCAGGGCGAGCAGCAGGTTCCCCGTGCCGGTCACGACGAGCTGGCCGCCGGCCCGCTCCACGGCCGTGACGCCGGGGATGGCGGCGAGGACGGCCCGGTCCACTGGCACGGAGGGGCGGAACCGGACCCGTTTGCGGTCGTCCACCCTGGCGACGAGTCCGGCCGGGGTGTCGATCGCGACGACTCGGCCCCGGTCGATGATGGCCAGCCGGTCACAGAGCCGTTCGGCCTCCTCCATGAAGTGGGTGACCATCAGGATGGTCACGCCCTGGTCGCGGATGGTCTCGACGAGGTCCCAGGTGTCGCGGCGGGCCACGGGGTCCAGACCGGTGGTGAGCTCGTCGAGGACCGCCACCCTGGGGTTGCCGACCAGCGCCAGCGCGACGGACAGCCGCTGCTTCTGCCCTCCCGACAACCGCCGGAACTGGGTGTCGACCTTGTCCGTGAGGTTCAGGGTGTCGAGCAGCCGCCGCCAGTCGGCGGGATCGCGGTAGAAGGAGGCGTAGAGCTCCATCGCCTCGCCGACCCTGAGCTTGTCGGGCAGTTCACTGGTCTGGAGCTGCGCGCCCAGCAGGTGCGGCAGTTCGCCGGTGCCTCCGTGCGGGTCGATGCCGTGGACGCGCACGGACCCGCCGTCCGGGGTGCGCAGGCCCTCGACGCACTCGACGGTCGTGGTCTTGCCGGCCCCGTTGGGGCCGAGGATGCCGAAGATCTCGCCCTGGTCGACGGTGAAGCTCACGCCGTTCACCGCCACGTGGTCGCCGTAGCGTTTGACGAGGTTGTCCACCTCGATGATGGTCATGGTCGAAGCCTGTCGCGCGCCGGGGAGCGGCGGGACCGGTCACGCGGGCAGGGCTCGGTGTCCGTCCGGTGGGGTTCCCCCTCCACCGGACGGTGGAGGTCGGGTGGTCCGGGATGGACGGACCCGGTCGGAGCGGCGGCCCGTCGCTCGTGTGCCGGTGTCCGGATCGCCGGCGGTGGTCGGCGTGACAG
>NZ_AGVX02000495.1 GCF_000239155.1 Actinoalloteichus spitiensis RMV-1378 | reverse complement strand
ACTTCGGGATGACGTGGTAGCCGCGCCGCAGGCTCAACCGGGTCTCCGCCGCCGCCGTCGCCGCGTCGCAGGCGATGTCCACTCCCGAGTTCCCCCCGCCGACGACCAGCACCCGACGCCCCCGCAGCTGTTCGGGCCCGTCGTAGTCCCTGGCGTGGATCAGCTCCCCGTCGAAGGAGCCGGGCCACTCGGGCGACCGGGGTGTCCACTGCCGCCCGGTGGCCACCACGAGGCCGGCGTACCGGTGGGAGCCCCCGTCGGAGAAGGTCACCGCCCAGCCGCCGGAGGGCTCCGGTCGGGCGGAGACCACCGCCCGCCCCCCGGTGAAGTGCTCGCCGACGTCGTGGTGCGCGGCGAACTCCCGCAGGTAGTCCAGGACCAGGCGGTGGCCCGGGTAGTCCGGGTAGTGCGCCGGCATCGGGAATCCCGCGAAGCCGGACATCGTGCGGGAGCTGATGAAATGCGCGGAATCGTAGAGGGGCGTCCCCGGATTGCCCCGGTCCCACAATCCGCCCATCGCGTGATGCCGGTCGACGAGGTCGAAGGAAATGGACCGGCGCCGGAACTCGGCGGCGAGCGCGAGGCCGGCCGGGCCCGCGCCGATGACGAGATACCGGTCCGATGTCGACGAGGGACCACCGGAACCCGACGGCCGTTTCCTGGCGGTCATCACCAACCCCGAGAAGAAAGCAGAACTCGAATTGAATTCGAGTTATACTCCCAAGATCAGCACGCGGTCAAGCCCTTCCCGGAGGTCCGTGCCATGCCGGTGACACCGGAGAACCCACCCCGCCGCACACACCCGGCGGCCGCGACCACCTCCCGACCCTGGCCGCCGCGCCGGCGGCCCACCCCCGCGTTCTGGGCGGGACGCCACGCCGTGGTGACCGGCGGGTCGAGCGGGATCGGACTGGCCCTGGTCAACCGGCTCCTCGACCTCGGCGCCCGGGTCAGCGCCGTCGCCCTGGACGACGAACACCTCGACCGGCTGGCCCACCGCACCGCGACCACCCCACGCCTGACCACCCGCGCGCTCGACGTCACCGACCCCGACGCCACCCGCGCCACCCTCACCGGCCTGGCCGAGCGGCACGGCCCGTGCCGATCCCTGTTCACCTGCGCCGGCATCACCGAACCCGGCTACTTCCACCACCTGTCCGACGACACGTTCCGCTCCATCATGGAGGTCAACTACTTCGGCACCCTGCACGCCGTGCGGGCCGTGGCACCCGCGATGACCGCCGCCCGGCACGGCACCCTCACCTGCGTGGTGTCCGTCGCGGGCATCCTCGGGGTGTTCGGCTACGGCGCGTACTCGCCCAGCAAGTTCGCCGTGCGGGGACTCACGGAGGTGCTGCGCCAGGAACTCCGCCCGGTCGGGGTCCGCGTCAGCGCCGTCTACCCGCCCGACGTCGACACCCCGATGCTCGCCCGGGAAACACCGCTCAAGCCCCCCGAGCTGCGCGCCCTCTCCGGGACGATCCAGCCGTTGAGCGCGGCCCGGGTCGCCGAATCCGTCCTCGCCGGCACCCAACGAGGACAGCCGGTCATCATCCCGGACTGGCGGACCAGGGGACTGCGGTGGGTGGCCGGCGCGGCACCGGGAGTGGCGAACGCGATCATGGACCGAATCATCGCCGGGGCGGGCGGACCGGGAGGAGGCGGTTCGCGGACCCCGACCCCGGCCCCGGACCGGCAGGACGGAAAGGCGAGGGCAGCACGTGAGCACAGCCATCCCCGGCTATCGACGCCGACCAGCGCAGGCACGCACCCAGGAACGAGCACGCCGCATCCTCGCCGCGGCGGAGGGACTGCTGGTCGGTGAGGGCTACGCCGCCGTCACCACCAGCAGGGTCGCCGCCGCCGCCGGAATACCGGTCAGCTCCCTCTACCACCTCTTCCGCGACCGGGAGAGCATCATCGACGCCCTCGTCGCGGGCTACCTCGACCGGTTCCTCGACATCACCGACGACATCTCCGAATCGGTGGAACACCAGACCATGAGCCTGGACCAGGCGGTCTCCGAACTCGTCGACGGCTACGCCAGCCTGTACCGCACCGAACCCGGGTACCGGGTGCTCTGGCTGGGCGGACACCTCGACGGCCGACTGGCCGCCATGGACCGGGACAACAGCAGTCGGGTCGCCGAACGGCTGCGGGTCGTGCTGGCCGAACAACCCGAGGCGGCGCACCGCCCCGAGCTGGTCGCCCTCATCTGCCGGGTCGGCGTGGAGATCGGCGACCACCTGCTGCGGCTCGCCTTCCGGGAGAACCAGGACGGCGACCCCGCCATCCTGGAACAAGCCAAGATCGCGGTCACCGCCTACGTCCGCCAGGCCCTGGCCCAGGGCTGACGCCACCGCTCCGGGACCGCCACCGCGACCGCGGCCCCGGAGCCCCGCACTGCCGGGTGAACCCCGGTCACCCCCGCAACTCCGCCAGCAGCTCCTCCACCCGCTCCCGGTAGCGGTCGGCGCCCTCGGGCAACTCGTCCAGCGCGTGGGTCAACACCACCTCGGCCTCGCCACGCCGGTCCAGGTCGATCAACATCCGCCCGCGCAAGACATCGGCGACCGCCGCCTCCACCCTGCCGTCCAGGGCCCGGAAACCGGCGGCCGCCGCCGAGGCCCTGGGCAACCCGTCGTCCAACTGACCCAGGGCGGCGAGGATCCGGGCCGCGTCGTAGGACAGGCGCGCCCGCTGCCAACCCACCGCCGGATCACCGGCGGGCAGCCGCGCGGCCAACGCGTCCGCGTCGGACAGCACCTCCCTCGCCTGGTCGCCCTCCCCCGCCCAGTGCCAGGACAACGCCGCCTTCCTGAGGTGCTCCAACTCCTCCACCAGCCGCTCGGCCTGCCGGCAGGCCGCCGCGGCCCGCAGGTAGCGCTCCGCCGCCTCGGCGTCACGGTCCTGCTCGTCCAGCACGTCGGCCACGTGGCAGTGCATCTGCGCCACTCCGGCCGGGTTCTCCTCCCGTTCGCAGTACTCCACGAGCTCGTCGTAGAGGGCGAGCGCCTGCTCGACGTGCCCCAGCGCCCGGTAGGACTGCGCGAGCAGGAACCGCCCCCGGTACAGCTCGTCGACGTCACCAAGCCGCTCCAGCGCGGGCAGCGCCTCCTCGGTGACCTCCGCCGCCTCGTCCGGCAGTTCGATCCGCAGGCAGGCGTCGGCCAGGTCGAGCCGCACGTAGGCCGCCCGCTCCACCTGCCCGTCCGCCTCCAGGTCCACGACGAGATCGGTCAGCTGCTCCTGCGCTTCCAGCGACCGACCCAGGTTCAACGCCACCTGCGCCCTGCGGTGCAGGGCCGCGAACCGCAACCCCGACTCCTCGGTGCGAGCCGCCTCCGCGAACAGGCCGTAGGCACCGGGCAGCTCCCCGAGGTTCGCCCGCAGCGAGGCCAGCCCGAACTGCACCCGGCGCAGCAGCGTGGAGGGCGGGAACGCCTCCACCTCCTCCAAGGCCCGTTCCCACAGCGGCAGCAGCCGGGTCCGCGCGTCCAGACCGGCCTGGCTGGCGAACCGCGCGTGCTGCACGACCACCCCGGCCAGCACCGCGCGGTCCCCGAACCGTTCCGCCCGCTCGACCGCCTCCGCCAACAGCTCCACGGCGTCGTCGGTGCGGTCGCCGAGGTGGTAGGCGGCGGCCAGCCGGCAGCGGGC
>NZ_AGVX02000496.1 GCF_000239155.1 Actinoalloteichus spitiensis RMV-1378 | reverse complement strand
GGAGCGGCGGCGGCCGCCGGCGGCGGTGTGTCGGCGGCCGGCGGCGAGGAACAGCGCCTGGGAGCCGCACTGGGTGGCCAGGTCGGAGGCGGCGCGCAGGTGTTCGCGGGCCTGCCGGTTCCGGCCGGTGCGCAGCAGCGCCTCGCCGAGGCGGAAGCGGGCGTTGGCGAGGCAGAGCCGGCCCGGGGAGGCGGCGAGCAGGTCCACCGCGTCGGACAGCAGGGCCACCGCGCGGCGTCCTGGCTCGACCAGCCCCCGGGCGACCAGCGCGAGGCCGACCGCGCGGGGCGCACCCCAGCGCAGTGCCCGCTCGTGCTGCCGGTCGGCGAGGTCGGCGGCCTCGGCGCGCCGGCCGAGTTCGACGAGGATGGCGGTGGCGTCCACCCACCAGGTCGCGAACAGCGGGTTGGTGATGCCGGCCTGGTCGAGGAGGTCTCCGCAGCGTCGCAGGTGGTCCAGGGCGCCTCCGGTGTCCCCGCTGAGCCAGCGGGCGCGCCCCCGGGCCAGCAGGTGGTAGGGGTGGTTCCACACGACCCGGTCGGCGCCGGGGCGGCGGGCGAGCAGGAGCGCGCGTTCGGCTCCGGGGAGGTCGCCGTGGGCGACCAGGGTCACGGCGAGCATGGTGTTCGGCCAGGCGGCCCTGGTGCGCCGGGGGTTGCGGGCGGCGGCCTCGGCGGCGTCGCGGGCGTCAGCGACGGCCTCCCGGATGCGGCCGGCGGCGAAGAGCACGTGCGCCCGGTTGGCGAGCGCGACGCTGAGGGTTCCGGCGTGGGTCCGTCGGCGGGCGGGGTCGGTGAGCCTGTCGAGCACGGTCAGCGCGGTGGGCAGTTCGTCGGCGAGGTGGAGGGCGAAGGTGGCGCTGACCAACGCCCAGTCCCCGGTTCCCTCGGGGACGCGGACGGCCCGCGTGGCGAGGTCGAGGCTGCGGGCCAGGTCGGTCCCCCCTCCGGCGTCGAGCGCGGCCAGGACTCCCAGGAGTTGGCGTTCCCCGGGGGTGCGCCCCGGCGGGACGGGGATGCCCCGTGCCAGTGCCCGGGTTTCCTCCAGTGTGCTGGCCTCCTGGATGCCGGTGAGCAGGAGGGCCGACTCCACCTGGGCCAGCAGCTCCCGGTCGGTGGGTCCGGGGTTGTCGCCCAGCGCGGCGATGAGTTCGGCTCGGGCATCGGCGAGGACGCGCATTCCTTCCGGGGCGCGTTGGGCGCTGACGGCGGTCAGTCCGACCTGGACGGCGAGGCTGGCGCGGTCCCGGGCCCCGGTGGTCCCGGCGAGGGCCGGGGCGAGGTGGGCGAGGGCGGCCGCTGGGTCCACCTGGGCCAGCGGGCTGGCCAGCTCGATGCGCAGTTGCACGGGTGGGGCGAGTTGTCCGCCGTCGGCCAGTACCCGGGCGAGGTAGCGGGCGGCGTCCTCGGGGGCGCCACGGCGGCGGGCGGCGCGGGCGGCCTCCCGGAACACGCCGGTCATCCACGGTTCGAGGGGGCCGTTGCGTTCGAGCAGTTGCAGGGCGACCTCCTCGGCGGGTCGGCCGGCGTCGTTGAGCAGGCGGGCCGCGCGGTCGCGCAGTCGTCGTGGTGCCGCGGTGGGGTGCGCGGTCAGTACGGCCGCCCGTTCGGTGGTGCGGGCGAACCGGCCGGCGGTGACGAGCCCGGTCTCGCCCAGTGCGGTCAGGGCGTGGCGGGTGAGGTGTTCCGGGACGCCGGCGAGCGCGGCCACCAGGAGGGTCGCGGGGGCGGTGCCGGGGTCGGAGTCCTCGAGCACGGCCAGCGCGGTCGCGACCGCGCGGACGTGGTCGGGCAGGGCGTCGAGGCGGATGCGGGCGGAGCGCCGGCTGACCTCGGCTTCCAGTGCGGCCACCCGGTGTGTGTTGCGGTCGTCCGGGGTGATCCCGGCGGCGCGGAGCTCGTCGAGCAGCCGCCGCAGCAGTGCCGGGTTGCCGGCGGTGAGGTCGTGGCAGCGGCGCACGAAGCCCGGGGTGGGGTGGCCGTCGAAGGTCTCGCGGACCAGTTCGGCCACCACGGGTTCGGGTAGTGGTGCGAGGGGGACGGCCGCCGTGTCGGGGCCGCGCAGCAGGCGGCCCAGGACGGGGTCGGCCGGGGGGCGGACCGCGTCGTGCCAGCCGAGGACGACCAGCAGTGGCCGCCGGGAGGTGCGTCGGACGAGGAAGTCCAGCCAGCGCAGCGACGTGGCGTCGCACCACTGGGCGTCGTCGATGAGGAGGGCGAGCGGGCGGCGGCGCACCACTTCGCTGACCCGCCGGTACGGGGCGTGCAGGGCCTCGTGGGTGTCGGTGCCGGGGTCGGCGGGCGCCGCGTGGTGGCCGAGGGGGGCGAGCAGCGCCCGGACGGTGCCCCCCGGGCGGGTGGTCGACGAGGGCTGGCAGCGTACCCGGAGGACGGTGAAGTCGGCGGCCAGTCGCCGGCGGAGGGCGTCGAGGACGCTGGTGCGGCCGGTGCCGGCGGCTCCGGTGACGAGGACGAGCCGGGCGGTACCCGCGCGGACGTGGTTGGCGTGGGCGGTGAGCTGGTCGAACTCCCGCTCGCGTCCGACGATCACCTGACCCATTCCGGGGCGACGCGGGGCGGCCACGCCCCGGGGCGCAGCATGCCGAGGCTGTAGGCCCTGGACACCAGGGCGGGCCGGTTCGGCACGTCCAGTTTCCGCATCAGGGTGCGGACGTGGTAGTCGACGCCCTGGCGGCTGAGGTAGAGGTGGGCGGACATCCACGCGGTCGACTGGCCGGCGGCGACGGCCTCCAGCACCTTGCTGCCGGCGCGGCTGAGCCGCAGCCCGTCACGCCCTCCTGGTCGTTCGTCCCGCTCCGGGGTGAACACCACGACGAGCATCCGCGGCTGGTCGTCGGCTCCGCACAGCGCGGTGCCGGTGAGGTGGCCGGGGACGAGTTCGCCGTCGGCGCGGCGGATCAGCACGTTCTCGGTGAAGCGGGTGGCGCGCCCGTCGGCGAGTTGTTCGGCGCGGCGGCGGATGTCGACGGCGAAGCCGGGGGCGACGAGGGCCGCGATGTCGTGGCCCCGGACCTGACCGGGGGGTCGTCGTACCAGCTGGGAGAACTTGTGGCTGACGCCGAGCACCCTCAGGGTGAGGTCGGACCAGGCGACGCAGAGGGTGGAGGATTCCAGAAGGGTGTGGAAGAGGCTGAGGGGCACGTCGGTGTGGCCGGGCGGGGGGTCCACCGCGGGATGGGGGCCGAGGGCGTCCAGCTCGGCCAGGTCCGGGGTGCGGACATCGGTCTCGGACACACTGCCTCCTTTTCCCGCCAGCACGCGAACCCGCGATTCCCCCTCGTCGTCGGAGCTTCACGAGCCGGAGTCAGGGAGTCGGAACGGGCTCCAAGATCACCGATGATCATCGCGCCGATCCTATGAAGCGATCACGGAGAGCGGCAACGCACGCACGTACCCGTCGCCTAACCTTGTGGTCCCGTCTCACTTTGGTTCGGTCTTCACACACCCGATCCGGCATTCGTACGGGATCCAACGGAGCAACGCTTACCCCCGAATGGGGTAACCGGTTGTGGGAGATGGCCGCACCCGCAGCCCCGTGGTCCGCCCGCCGCCGGCCCTCCCGCCGCTCATCTGAGCAGGGCGGCGGTCTCACGGAGGACGGGAAGGGCGTCGAGGGGGCTCAAGGCCCCGGAGGCGAGGACCTCGCCGACGGCCTCCCACAGGCCGTGGCGGTCCTCCACCCCGGGCAGCGCCCCGGCGCGGACGCCGTCGGCGTCGTGCCGGACGACGGTGGAGCGGGCCCCGAGGGTCACCGACCAGCGCGCGGCGGCCCCGACGGCATCGAGCACGAGTTCGGGGCCTCCCCCGCCGACGCTGCCCACGCTGCCCACGCTGCCAACGAGGACGGTGGTGTGGTCCGCCGCGTGGGACACCAGGGTGTACCCGTCCGGTCGGAGCTCGGCGGCTGTCAGCGCTCCGAGACGCGGCACCAGCCGGCGTGCCACGGCGAGCTGCGTCGCCAGAGCCGTGTGCGGGTCGCCGGTCGGGAGCCGGACATCGAGGTCGATCAGCTCCGCCCCGGCCAGCGGGAGCGGACCGCCCGGACCGCCTCCGGTCCAGGCCGGCAGGGGCGTCGCTGGAACGTCGAGCACGCACCGGACCGAGCGGGCCGCCAGGCGCTCGACCCAGGGCAGGACGGCCGCGACGGGCCGGGCGAGGACGACCAGGCGGGTGCGGTCGGAGCGCTCCCGGAGCCGGTCGGACCACCCGGGGACGGCGCAGTCGACCAGCAGGACCTCGGCCACGGCCGGTTCCGTCACCCGGAACGCGCCACCGAGGTCGGCCAGTGCCCGCCGATGCCCCTCGTCCACTCCCGCGTCGCCCCCCAGGGCGACCGCGACGGGCCCGGTCACGAGGCGGCCCCGAGCAGGGGCGCGGCCGCGTCGGCGATCCCGAGCAGGTAGTCCAGGTCCGCGACGGCCTCGTCCAGGGGCACCACCGGTTCGGCGGTGCCGGCGGCGACCTCGGCCACGTTCTCCCACATGGCCCGGTAGCCGTCGAGCGGGGAGGACCAGCGCCGGGCCTCCCCCGCCGCCGTCCAGCGCGCCGTGGCGGACCCGGCGCGCAGGTAGGAGGAGGGCAGGTCGACCCGCAACCGGCCCCCGGCGCCCCAGGCGTCGAGGTGCCAGTCGGGCCGCCGCCAGTCGCCGGCGGAGAATCCGGAGAGGAC
>NZ_AGVX02000497.1 GCF_000239155.1 Actinoalloteichus spitiensis RMV-1378 | reverse complement strand
ACCCCCCCGCCCCCGACGGTGGCCTGCTGGCCTACCGGCGGGTGTCCGAGGCGCTGACCGACACCCCCTGGTACCTGCGCCTGTTGCGGGATCGGGGCGCGGTCGCGGAACGCCTGGCCTTCCTGCTGGGAACGTCCAGGATGGTCCCCGAACTGCTGGTCCGCGCTCCCGAGGTGCTGCGCCTGCTGGTCGACACCCCGGAACTGTCGGGACGGGACCCGGAGGAGGTGGCGCACTCGTTGGGCAGCGCCGTCGCCAGGCACCACGACCCCGAACAGGCGGTCCTGGCCGCCCGGTCGCTGCGCAGGCACGAGCTGCTGCGGGTGGGCTGCGCCGACCTGCTCGGGCTGATGGGGCTCCCGGCGGTGGCCCACGCCCTGTCCCGGATCTGGTCCGCCGTGCTGGAGGCGGCGTTGCGGGCCTCGGCGGGTGCCGTCGCGCCCCGCTTCGGTCCCGATCCGCTGGCCAGGATCGCCGTCATCGGAATGGGCAGGTTGGGTGGTGACGAACTCGGGTACGGCTCGGACGCGGATGTCCTCTTCGTGTGCGAGCCCCGGGACGGGGTCGAGGACCACGACGCGGTGCGCTACGCGACGGCCGTGGCCGAGACGCTGCGCCGCCTGCTCAGCGCACCCAGCCAGGACCCCCCGTTGCACGTCGACACCGACCTCCGCCCCGAGGGCCGGAGCGGCCCGCTGGTGCGCACGTTGGAGTCGTACCGGACCTACTACGAGAAGTGGTCGGACACCTGGGAGGCGCAGGCGCTGCTGCGGGCACGACGGGTGGCCGGTGACGAGGACCTCGGCCACCGGTTCACCGCGCTGGTCGACCCGGTCCGGTACCCGGCCGGTGGCCTCGACGAGGCCTCGACCATCGAGATCCGCCGGATCAAGGCACGGGTGGAGCACGAGCGCCTGCCCCGGGGGATCGACCCGACCACGAACACCAAACTCGGCAGGGGTGGGCTGTCCGACGTGGAGTGGACGGCGCAGCTGATCCAGCTCGGCCACGCGCACGAGGTGCCGGGGCTCCGCACGACCTCCACGTTGGGAGCGGTGCGGAGCGCCGCTGCGGCTGGCCTGTTGGACGAGGCCGACGCCGAGGCGTTGTGCGCGGCGTGGACGATGGCCAGTCAGGCCCGGAACGCGACGACGCTGGTCCGGGGCAAGGCGTCGGACCAACTGCCGGGGCACGGCCGGGAACTCGCGGCCGTCGCCCGGACGATGGGGTATCCGGTGTCCGAGGACCCGGGGGTGTTCGTCGACGACTACCGGCGGGTGACGCGTCGGGCCAGGGCGGTGATGGAGCGGGTCTTCTACGGGACGGACTGACCGGGGTCGTCGGTGCGGCCGACCGGCGCGGCGCGGTGGTTCGTTCGCGGCCGGGGTCGCTGTGGGCGGGAGCGGTGGCGCCGGTGGTCGCGGGGTTCCCGTAGACCCGCAGGGCTGCCAGCTGGCCGCGCTCCGCCACGACCACCACGTGCCGCACCGCCGCCGTGCCCTGCTCCTCCGCCCAGCTGGTGGCGGGCGGTCGTGTCATGTCCCCACCGCGCTGACGAGTACCGCGATCAGCAGGTTGAGCACGGCGAAGGGGGAGGGCGCGATGGAGCGGACGAGGAGGGTTCGCGTCAACGGCTGGCCCCTGACCGCCTCCGCGAGGTCCGGCCCGTTCTCGGTGGTCAACACTCCGAACGACGAGGACGGCGCGGTACCGAGGGGTCCGGAGGGGCCGGTGCGACATCGCCGACGAGGTGGACGCTGATCACCGCTGGTGTCGAGGACCCGCAGCAGCGGGGACAGGGCGGACGGCGGGCCGTGCACCGCGTCGAACAGTGCGGGGCGAGCCGTCGGATGACGGAACGGCGGGGATCGGCCGCAGCCGCGCAGCACCCGCGACGCGCCGGCGGAGGTCGTGGTGGGAACCAGGGCGCGGCGCACCACGATCAGCTCGAACGAGTTCCGCGCGCGGCGGAGGAAGGCGGTCGGGGTCACGGAGGGCTGGCCACGAGTCCGGTGGTGCCGACGGCGGCCGCCGTGTGGGCGATGAGCAGCATCGTCGCGCTCACCGTCTGGTCAGCCAGGGGGACGCCTCCCTCCCGAGCGCGGCGGCACGCGGATGCCGGTGATGCCGAACTGGTCGGACCTCCTGGCCACCACCACGGCGCGACCCCGCGAACACCGCTCGCATCCCCTGCTCCCCGTGGAACGTCACCGGGACGTCGGCTCGACGGAGGACCGGGGGAGGACCGGGGGAGGACCGGGGGAGGACGGGTGCGCACGATCGGGCACCACGAGTGCGTTGTTCCCCGTCGACCGCGGTGGACCGTTCTCGCGGGTGCCCATCGATCGGGCGCCGATCGATCGGGCGCCGGACGATCCTCGTCCAGGAATGGTGGACAGCGGGTTCCCGGACGCTTGGCCCCGTCGACCGCGGGCGGTCGGCCCGGAGGACGCCGGGGTCCCCCCGCCGCCGTGGCGGGGGGACGGGGGCACCGTCAGCCCCACCCACCGGCCGCTGCGGTGGTGGCGACGTAGTCGGCGAAGTCGCGGGGTTCCCGGCCTAGGGCCTGGCGCACTCCGTCGGAGAGGTGGTCGTCCGCGTGCTGGCGGACCAGTTCGTGGAGGCCGGTGACCGCCCGCGCCGCACCGGCCGGGTAGTAGCGGTCGGTGAGGTGGCGTTCGTACTCGTCCAGCGGAACGGAGACGCGGCTGATCGTGCGACCGGTGGTCGCCGCGATCATGTCCAACGCCTCCGGGATGCTGAGGGCCCGAGGACCGGACAGCGGGTACACCCGGCCGTCGTGCCCGTCCTCGGTCAGGGCGGCGACGGCCACGGCCGCGATGTCCTCGGCGTCGATGAAGGGGTGGCGACCGTCTCCGGTGCCGTAGCGGACCGCGCCCTCCCGGACTTCGTCCGCCAGGAACGGTTCCTCGCTGAAGTTCTGGGCGAACCAGACCGGGCGCAGCAGCGTCCACGCGACGCCGGACCGGCGGACGATGTCCTCCCGGGCGGTGGCCGCGGGATGTCCCAGCTGGATCCACTCGCGCGCCGACAGCAGCACCAGCCGCCGCACCCCCTCCCGCGTGGCCAGGCCGACGAAGGACTCGAACTGGGTGAGCGGCCCGGCGTCGTCCGGGACGATGTACACGGCCTCGGCGCCGCCCAGGGCGGCCGGCCAGGTGGTGTCGTCGTTCCAGTCGAACCGGGTGGGGGCGCTGCGGGATGCCACCCGCGCGGTGTGCCCTCGTTCGGTCAGCTGGGCGGCGACCCGGCGGCCGGTCTTCCCCGTCCCGCCGAGCACCAGGATCGTTTTCGCTGTCATGCGACGAGTCAAGCCCAACCTGTCGAGACCCGGAACGGCTCATGATCTCGGTGCGATGTCTGAGCGTCTCGTTCTGCCCGTCGATGTCGTTCCGGGTGGAGGGGACCGAGGTCGAGCTCGCACGGTGAGGCCGCGCCTGGGCCTGGCGACGGAGAGGGCCGGGTGACCACGGCGGTCACCCGGCCCTCTCCGTCGGTCTGGACGTCACACGTCGTAGTACAGCGCGAACTCGTAGGGGTGCGGCCGCAGGCGGATCGGGTCGATCTCCTGCTCCCGCTTCAGGGAGATCCAGGTCTCGATCAGGTCGGGTGTGAAGACCCCGCCGGCGAGCAGGTACTCGTGGTCCCGCTCCAGGTTGTCGATGACCTCGGACAACGTCGCCGGCACCTGCGGGACGTTCTTGGCCTCCTCGGGCGGCAGCTCGTAGAGGTCCTTGTCGATCGGAGCCGGCGGCTCGATCTTGTTCTTGATCCCGTCGAGACCCGCCATCAGCATGGCGGCGAAGGCGAGGTAGGGGTTGCCCGAGGAGTCCGGGCAGCGGAACTCGACCCGCTTGGCCTTCGGGTTGCTGCCGGTGATCGGGATCCGGATGCACGCCGACCGGTTGCGCTGCGAGTACACCAGGTTGACCGGGGCCTCGTAGCCGGGGACCAGGCGGTGGTAGGAGTTCACCGTCGGGTTGGTGAAGGCCAGCAGGCTCGGCGCGTGGTGGAGCAGCCCACCGATGTAGTGCCGTGCGGTGTCCGACAGACCGCCGTACCCGGACTCGTCGTGGAACAACGGCTTGCCGCCGGTCCACAGCGACTGGTGGCAGTGCATACCCGAGCCGTTGTCGCCGAACAGCGGCTTGGGCATGAAGGTCGCGGTGCGGCCGGCCTGCCAGGCGACGTTCTTGACGATGTACTTGAACAGCTGGAGGTCGTCGGCAGCGTGGAGCAGGGTGTTGAACTTGTAGTTGATCTCGGCCTGGCCGGCGGTGCCCACCTCGTGGTGCGCACGCTCCACCGTGAACCCGGACTCGATGAGCTGGAGGGAGATCCGGTCGCGCAGGTCGGCGAAGTGGTCGGTGGGGGACACCGGGAAGTAGCCGCCCTTGTACCGGACCTTGTAGCCCTTGTTGCCACCCTCCTCGTCCGCGCCGGTGTTCCACCAGCCGGCCTCGGAGTCGATCTCGTGGAAGGAGGCGTTCGCGGTGGTGTCGAACCGCACCGAGTCGAAGACGTAGAACTCGGCCTCGGGCCCGAAGAAGGCGGTGTCGGCGATGCCGGACGCCGCGAGGAACTCCTCCGCCTTGCGGGCGACGTTGCGCGGGTCCCGGCTGTAGGGCTCGCGGGTCAGCGGATCGTGCACGAAGAAGTTGAGGATGAGGGTCTTCTCGGCGCGGAACGGGTCCAGGCGCGCGGTGTAGGGGTCGGGGAGCAGCAGCATGTCCGACTCGTGGATGGACTGGAAGCCGCGGACGGACGAGCCGTCGAAGGCGAGGCCGTCAGCGAAGGTGTCCGCGTCGAACGCCGCGGCGGGCACGGTGAAGTGCTGCATGGTGCCGGGCAGGTCGCAGAACCTGATGTCGACGAACTTCACGTCCTCGTCGGAGAGGTACTTCAGGACCTCGTCGGAGTTTTTGAACACCCTCGCTGGCTCCTTACACGGGTCAGACACATCGAGTGGCCCCCAGTCGGCGGAAGCCATCACCGGTCGCTAGCTGCAGTGCGCCAGCGACGCTAGGTGGGACGTATTGCCCTGCCATCAACCGCGTGTTTCGCGGCTGTTAACACGGCTGGATGTGACTGACATGATATGCGCGGCCGTCTGACCTGGCCCCGGACCGAAACGCCGCGAATCGGTCGTTACGCTGGGGCCCGTGAACAGGTGGACCGGCTCGTGGCTGTCCGGCCCCAGCGCGGCGCTCGACCCGGAGGGTCGGCGGGCCGTGGCGGAGGCAGAGAACCAGCGGTGGCGCGGAGATCGCCTCGGCCTACCCGAGACGGGGCCCGGCTCCGTCGCCCGCCCCCGGCGCAAGCTCGCCGCGCTGCTCGTCGACCTGATCATGGCAGCCCTCGTCGCCGGCCTGTTCACCGCCCCCGAGCTGCCCCGCAACTGGAGCCTGCTGGCCTGGGTGCTGCTGACCGTGGTCCCGGTCGCCGTCGCTGGTTTCACGCCAGGCATGGCGCTGTTGGGCATCCGGGTGGCCCGTCTCGGCGGAGCGGTCCGGGTGGGCCTGCCCCGAGCGGCCGCCCGCACCGTGATGATCTTCTTCCTGATTCCGGCCGTGGTGTGGGACCTCGACTACCGGGGCCTGCACGACCGGACGCTGGGCACCGTCGTGGTCAACACGCGCTGACCTGGTCGTCCGGCGGCGGCGGGTGGTGAGTGCCTTCCGCCGGCAGCGGAGGCGGTCCGGCGTCGTGGGCGGGTGCGGGATGGAATCCCGCGAGCCGGGTGGTGCCGGCCGTCGGCCCGCGCGCGCCCCTGCCGCGGGGTCCCCCCCCGAGC
>NZ_AGVX02000498.1 GCF_000239155.1 Actinoalloteichus spitiensis RMV-1378 | reverse complement strand
GCCCGCCCCCGGGGGCGGGCCACCTTCCCGGCCGGAGGAGCGCGCCGCCGTCGCGGGGCCGATCCGGCCGAAGGGCAGGCGGTCCCGCGGCCGTCCGAGCGGCGGCAGGGGACCACCCACCGGAGCGGGGTCAGGCGGTCGTCCTCGCTTCCCGCCCGTGCACCGCCAGTGCGTAGATGACGAGGATGTCGAAGGCGATGATCAGCGTCGTCCACAGGGGGTACGCGGCGAGGAACGCCAGGTTCACCAGCACGCTGAGCCCGGCCAGCACGATGCCGGTGATCCTCGCCCACTGCGCCCCGGTCATGATGCCGAGCCCGGCGAGGACCGCCACCACGCCCAGCACGAGGTGGATCCACCCCCACGCGGTGAAGTTGAACTGGACCAGCAGGCCGTTCTCCGTGACCAGGAAGTAGTCGGACCGCAGCAGTGCCACCAGCCCCTGGATCACGTGGAACGCGCCGAGCAGGATCATGAAGATCCCCGCGAAGAGAACCCAGCCCTGGCCCGTGCCCTCCCGGTCGTTCCGGTGCAGCACGGCACCGCCGGCGGGTCGCCCGGCTGGCTGGTGCGACATGTGTGCCTCAGCCATAGCTCCTCCTCTCTCCGATGCCTTCGGGTACCCCTGGGACGTCGGCTGAACCTGTCCCGCGGTGGGCGAGCGGGAAGCCCGGCGGAGGCCGCTGTGTGAGGTGGAGCACACTCGTTCGGCCGCTGGTGGTTGCGTCCCGTGATGGGTGCAAGCTGTCAGGATGACTGCTTCCCGGGGTGGCCTCTCCGTGTTCCTCAACGCCGTGGTCCGGCGGCCGGCCGTGATTGGCGCCCTCGTCCCCAGCTCTCCCCTGCTCGCCCGTCGGCTGGCCGCCGTCGTGCCTGGTCAGGGGGAGCCCGTCGTGGTGGAACTCGGGCCGGGAACGGGTCCGGTGACCGAGACGATCAGCCGGCGGCTCGGAGACCGCGGCCGCCACCTCGCGATCGAGGTCGACACCTCACTCGCCGAGCACCTCGCACGCCGGTTCCCCCGCGTGGAGGTGGTCAACGCGGACGCGGCCCGACTGGACGAGCTGCTCGCCGAGCGTGACATCGACCGGGTGGACGCGGTCGTTGGAGGGCTCCCCTGGTCGCTCATCCCGCTCTCCGCGCAACGGGCGATCCTGCGCCGCAGCGCGGAGAGCCTCGGGCAGCACGGCGTCTTCACGACCTTCGCCTACCTGCACGCCCTCCCGCTGGGCGGCGCCCGGCGGTTCCGGGCCCTGCTGGAGGCCACATTCGACGAGGTCCTGCCCACGCGGGTGGTGTGGCGCAACTTCCCGCCGGCACTCACCTACGTCTGCCGGCGCCCCCGCGCCGGACGCTGACGCACCCCTCGGGACGAGCGCCGCCCGGATCTCGGAGGCGCCCGCGCCGGCCCCGCCCCGATCTTGACAGTGGCCTCACCTCTGGTGAAGGTTCTCCTGACAGGGAGCGCCGGAGCGGGCACCGCACGTGATCATTCCGGCCGAGGCTCGGGAAGCGGGGAGCGCGCGTGGGACTGGGGACATCGAGAAGACTCGTGCGGCGCGGACGCGCCGTCCTGCTCGCGGCGGCGGTCGCACTCCCGTTGGCGGGAGCGGTCCCCGCCAACGCCGGACAGCGCCCGGACGGAGACGCCCCGGTCGAGGCGGCGGACGGCGCCGCCCCGGTGTTCCGCGACGGAGTGGCCCAGCCGGTGTTCGACCCGGCCGAGGCCCTCCGGGAGAGCCTTCACGTGCGCGCGCCCGTGGACAGCGACCGCGACGGGGTGGACGACGAGATGTACGTGGAGGTGGTGCGCCCGGCGGCCACCGCCGACGGCCTCCAGGTGCCCGTCGTCTACTTCGTCAGCCCCTACTTCTCCGGGGGCAACCCGATGCGGTTCCACGACGTCGACGTGGAGCTGTACGTACCCGGGGCAGCGGCGCCGGGCCGGGCCGCGGTGGTGACACGGTCGGGGGGAGCCGAGCAACCGGCCGCCGCCGCTCCGAGGATCCGTTCAGCCTACGAGGACTTCCTGCTGGCCAGGGGGTACGGCGTCGTGTACGCCGAATCGCTCGGCACGGGCCGCTCGACGGGCTGCCCCACCAGCGGTGGCGAGAACGAGACGGTCGGAGCGCGGGCCGTCGTCGACTGGCTGAACGGACGGGCCGAGGGCGTCGACGCCGACGGGAACGCGGTGACCGCCGACTGGGCGACCGGCAGCGTCGGGATGATGGGCGTCTCCTACAACGGCACCCTGCCCAACGCGGTCGCCGCGACCGGGGTCGAGGGGCTCGACGCCATCGTCCCCATCGCCGCCATCTCCAACTGGTACGACTACTACCGGGCGGACGGCGCGGTGGTGGCGCCCGGCGGGTACCAGGGTGAGGACCTGGACTCCCTCGCCGAGTACGTGTACACGCGGAGCGACCGGGAGATCTGTCGCGAGGTCATCGCCGAGCTCACCGAACGCCAGGACCGGGTGACCGGTGACTACAGCGAGTTCTGGGACGAGCGCAACTACCTGAACCATGCTCACCAGGTCGAGGCCGCCGTCCTCGCCGTCCACGGGCTCAGCGACTGGAACGTCAAGACCAGGCAGGTCGCCCAGTGGTACGAGGCCCTGGCCCGGCACGACGTCCCCCGTCAGATCTGGCTGCACCAGGCCGGACACGTCGACCCGCTGGGGCTCCGCCGCGAGGAGTGGCTGGAGGCGCTGAACCGGTGGTTCACCCGCTACCTGCACAAGGTGCCGAACGGGGTGGAGGACCAGCCCAGGGCCGTCCTGCAGCGGGAGGACGGGAGCTGGGTGGAGGAGGCGGACTGGCCGGCCCCCGGTGCCGAGCCGGTCGCGCTGCACCCGTGGCCGGGCGGCAGCGCAGTGGGAACCCTGACCGCCCGGGGAGCGGTGCCCGGGGAGCGGACGGTCGAACGACTGGTGGACGACGCTACCCGGCCGGCCGCCGAGCTCGTGGACGCGCCGAGGTCCGGGAACCGGCTCTCCTACACGACCGCGCCCGTCCGGCAGCCGGTGCGGCTCAGCGGAACACCCCACGTCGAGCTGCTCGCGGCGTTCGCCCGTCCCGCCGCGAACCTGACGGCGGTCCTGGTCGACCGGGCGCCCGACGGCACGAACCGGGCCATCACCCGGGGCTGGGTCGACCCGCAGAACCGGGAGGACATCGCCAGCACGCAGCCGATCACCCCAGGGGAGTTCTACCGGGTCGACGTCCAACTCCAGGCCCACGACCACGTCCTGCCCACCGGGCACTCCCTGGGGCTCGTCGTGCTCTCCAGCGACCGCGACTACACGTTGCGGCCCGCGCCGGGGGCCGGGATCGCCGTGGACCTCACGGACACCAGGCTGGTCCTCCCCGTGGTCGGGGGAGCCGACGCCGTCGAGGCGGCGCTGCCGCGCTGAGCCCCGGTGGCCGGGCACGGCACGACCGGGCCGGCAGCTGGTTGTCCACAGCCGGCGGTTGTCCACAGCGGGGTGTGGCGGGGCTGGTCGGTCACCGCGCCGAGGAGAACAGTGGCCGACATGACCGCGACACCACCGCCCACCCTGGCCTCCTGCGTCCGCCTGCACGACCCCGGCGAGGTCGTGGCCGCCGTCCCGCACCTGCTCGGTTTCCATCCCGGGGAGTCCCTGGTGGTCCTCTGCCTCACCGGTGAACGGCGGTCCCGCGTCGGGCTCTGCCTCCGGTTGGACCTCCCACCCGAGGAGGACGAGACCGCCGTGCTCGACCACGTCCTGCCACCGCTGCGGGGGCAGCGCGCGTCGGGTGTCCTGCTGGTCGTGGTGGGCGGCGGCGCCCGAGGTCCGCGCGGCGGTCCGCCCCGCCGCAGCCTCGTCGCGGCCGTGGAGCGGGCCGTGGCGGAGTCAGGTGTCGCCTGCCTGCACTCGGTGTGGGTGGCGGCGACCTCGGCGGACGAGCGGTGGTTCTGCTACGACGAGGAGGCCTGCTCCGGTCGTGTACCCGACCCGGCGGCCACCGTGACGGCGGCGGCCAGCGCCCTCGCTGGCTTCGTCACCTTCGCCGACCGCGCGGCGCTGGCCAGGTTGCTCGACCCCGACCCGCCAGCGGACCTCCACCGGCGGGCGGAACTCCTCGGGCTGGCGGCGGAGACAGCGGACCTGGAACGGGCCCTCGACACCGGCCGCGCCGCCCGGGCCGACCTGGCCGCCGTGCACCGGGCACTGGAACAGGTCGAACGAGGCACCTTCCGCGTGGAAGACGAGGACGTGGCCCGGATCGCCGTGGCCCTGTCCGAGACCCGGGTGCGGGACGCCTGCATGTCCTGGAGTTCAGGGCCCCGTTCCGCCGCGGCCGAACGGATGTGGCTGCTCCTGACCAGGGCGACCCCGCCGCCGCACCGTGCGGAACCGGCCGCGCTGCTCGCGGTGACGGCCTACCTGCGCGGCGACGGAGCGCTGGCCGGGCTCGCCCTGGAGGTGACCCGGGCGGCGGTGCCGGAGCACGGGCTGGCCCGGCTGCTGGGCCGGGCGCTCGCCGCCGGACTCCCACCGGACCGGGTGGAACGGGTGGTCGCTGACGGGGCCGAGGAGGCCCGACTGGCGATCGAGTCGGACGGCGAGGACACCTGGTGACCAGGTCAGCGCGACGCGAAGGCCCAGGCGTCGGCGACGATCCTGTCCAGGTCGGTGCGCTCCGGCTTCCACCCCAGTTCGGCACGGGCCAGTGCGCTGGAGGCGATGAGCCGGTCCGGGTCACCGGGACGGCGAGGACCCACCACGGCCGGGATCGGGTGGCCGGTCACCCGTCGGCAGGCCTCGATCACCTCGCGCACCGAGAACCCGTTCCCGCTGCCCAGGTTGTAAATGCGGTGTTCGCCACCCACCGCGTGGCTCAGGGCCAGCTCGTGCGCGTCGGCGAGGTCGGTGACGTGGATGTAGTCGCGCACACAGGTGCCGTCCTCGGTGGGCCAGTCCTCCCCGGCGATCTGGATGTGCTCCCGGGTACCCAGCGCGACCTGGAGCACGAGCGGGATCAGGTGGGTTTCGACCGTGTGCCGTTCGCCGAACCGGCCGTGCGCCCCGGCGACGTTGAAGTACCGCAGGCTCACGGCCGCGAGGCCGTGCGCCCGCGCGTAGGAGGTGATGGCGTAGTCGATCGCGAGTTTGCTGGCACCGTAGGTGTTGGTCGGCCGGGTCGGCGCCGTCTCCGGGATCGGCACCTCCTCGGGCTGACCGTAGGTCGCGGCGGTCGAGGAGAACACCAGTCGTGGCGTGCCGTGCTCCCGCATGGCCTCCAACAGCCGGAGCGAGGTGACGACGTTACCGCCCCAGTACTTCGCCGGGTCGGTCATCGACTCGGCGACGAGCGACTTGGCCGCGAAGTGCAGGACACCGTCGAAGCCCTCGGACAGCACGTCCCCGGCCGCTTCGGCGAGGTCACCCCGTACGAACCGGCACCCGTCGGGCACCGCATCGGCGTGACCGGTGGACAGGTCGTCCAGCACGACGACCTCGTGCCCGCTCTCGACCAAGCGGGCGGCGCACACGCTTCCCACATAGCCCGCGCCGCCCGTCACCAGCAGTTTCACGATGGTGTCTTCCCTTTCGCCGCGTCCCGCCCACCACGGTCGGGACTGGGCGACCCATTCTGCCCGGTCACGAGGGGTGGCCGAGGCCCCGGCACCGGGAGCCGCGCGGTGCCCGGTGTCGGGGCGCCCGGCTCAGACGTCGGCGTCCCGGCCCGCCCCCGCCGCCGGTACGGCGGAGAAGAACCTGGGATCCGCGATCCCCTCGGCGCGGTACGCGTCGGTGATGGCGCGCCGCACGGTCTGGGCGCGTGCGGTCTCGACGAGCGCGATCCCCGAACCACCGAAACCGCCACCCATCATGCGGGCCCCGGCGGCGCCCGCCTCCACCGCGACGTCCACGGCCAAGTCGAGTTCCGGGCACGACACGCGGTAGTCGTCCCGGAGGCTCACGTGGGACTCCGACAGCAGCGCGCCGGCTTCCCATGTCCGGCCCGAACGCAGCAGCGCCACCGTGTCCCGGACCCGCTGGTTCTCCGTGACCACGTGGCGTGCCAGCGGACGCAGCGCGGGGTCGAGCTGGGCAAGGCGATCGGGCAGCTCGTGCGGCTGGATCTCACTCAACGAAGTCACCCCGAGCTGCTTGACCGCCTGCTCACAGCCGGCGCGGCGGTCGGCGTAGCCCGACTCGCTGTGTTCGTGCCGGGTACCCGAGTCGATGACGAGCACCTCGAGGCCGTCCGAGACGGGATCGAAGGGCACCTGTTCCCGTTCCCCGGTCGACACGTCGTACAGCAACAGGTGGGCCTCCTGGCAACACAAGGACGCCATCTGGTCCAACAGGCCGGTCGGGGCGCCGACGAAGTCGTTCTCGGCGAGCTGCGCCCAGCGAGCCACCTGGACGCGGTCGGACTCGTCTGCCACCGGGCTGCCGGCGAGGTCCAACAGCGCCAGCGCGACCGCGCACTCCAGGGCGGCCGAGGACGACAGTCCAGCTCCGCTGGGCACGTCGCCGGCGATGACGAGTTCCACGCCCTCCCGCAGGAGGCCCGCGTCGCGGAGGACCCAGGCGACCCCGGCCGGGTAGGCGGACCAACCGGTGACGTCACCGGGCTCCACCTCGGCCAACGACACGGGAGCCGCCGGACGGGGATGTCCCGAGTCGTCGACCGTGGTCATCCCGACCAGCCCGTCGGGCCGGGGTGCGGCGGCCACCGCGATGCGGTAGGGCAACGCGAACGGCAGCACCAGACCACCGTTGTAGTCGGTGTGCTCCCCGATGAGGTTGGCGCGTCCCGGAGCCGACCACACCACCTCCGGGGTTCGGCCGTGCAGCGCGTGGAAGGTGCGGGCCGCTCGTCTGCCCGGCGTCATCGGGTGCGCACCAGTACTGCGTGGGCGATGCTGGAGGCGATCTCCGCGCTGGCGACGCCCTCGACCTTCACCGGCTGCCCCGACGCGCTCGCCTCCACCCTGACGTCGTTGCCCGGCATGACGCCGGCCGCCTTCAGATCGACCATCAGAACCGGGTCGAGCTGCACGTGTTCGGCGATCCGGCTCACCCGCACCAGACCCCCGCCCTGCCGGGCGATCTCGTCCAGCCGGCGGAGGTCGGAGTCGGCGGGGGGAGCGGCGTCACCGACCCCGAGCTTGTCGAGCCCGGGGATCGGGTTCCCGTAGGGGGAGGTGGTCGGATGGTCCAACAGCGCCACGAGCTTGCGTTCGACGGCCTCGCTCATCACGTGTTCCCACCGGCACGCCTCGTTGTGGACGTGCTCCCACTCCAGGCCGATGACGTCCACGAGCAGCCGCTCCGCCAACCGGTGCTTGCGCATGACCGCGATCGCGCGTTCCCGGCCGGTCTCGGTCAGTTCCAGGTGGCGGTCGTCGGCCACCACCAACAGGCCGTCCCGCTCCATCCTCGCCACGGTCTGGCTGACGGTGGGCCCACTTTGCCCGAGCCGCTCGGCGATACGCGCGCGGAGCGGGACGACGCCTTCCTCTCCGAGCTCGTAGATCGTCCGGAGATACATCTCCGTGGTGTCGATTAGGTCGTTCACGCCAGCTCTCCTGTACGTTTTCGGAGCCAGAGGCATCAGAGGCGGACTAGCGGGGGCTGCCTGTTCGATGAGGTGCTTCCTCGACCGTCCTGATCGCGCGAGCGATGCTGACCGGACTCCGGGTGACCCGACTCACGGTAACCAGCCCGCCGCCATTCTAGTCGCCTGTTCACACAGTGTTGTTCCGCCTGACAGCCGCTGGGGACGAACTGTGCGGAGTCTGGAACCGTAGTCGACGGCAAGGACATTCCCCGACCGTCGCGCACGTCACGCCGGGCGCGACGGTCGGCGGACGAGAATGAGGTGGAACATGGGGCCACTGGTCACCCCCGACGCACTGGCCGAGCGGCTCGGCACCGCCGAACCGC
>NZ_AGVX02000499.1 GCF_000239155.1 Actinoalloteichus spitiensis RMV-1378 | reverse complement strand
CAGCCGCCGGTGGGCAGCACGTGGTTGGAACCGGCGCAGTAGTCGCCCAACGACACCGGGCTGTGGGCTCCGACGAACACCGCCCCGGCGTTGCGCACCCGCGCCGCCACCGCCCCGGCGTCCTCGGTCTGGATCTCCAGGTGTTCGGCGGCGTAGGCGTCGACCACCCGCAGCCCGTCGGTCAGGTCGGCGACCAGCACGCAGCCGGACTGCGGGCCCGACAGCGCGGTCCGGACCCGCTCGCTGTGGCGGGTGGTCGGGACCCGGCGGGCCAGTTCGGCGTCCACCGCGTCGGCGAGGTCGGAGGAGGTGGTGACCAGCACGCTGGCGGCCAGCTCGTCGTGCTCGGCCTGGCTGATGAGGTCCGCGGCGACGTGGACCGGGTCGGCCGTGTGGTCGGCGAGCACCGCGATCTCGGTCGGGCCGGCCTCCGCGTCGATGCCGACCAGCCCGCGCAGCTCCCGCTTGGCGGCGGTCACGTAGATGTTGCCCGGCCCGGTGACCAGGTCGACGGGGAGCAGGTCCTCCCCCGTGGTGTCCTGCCCACCGTAGGCGAGCAGCGCGATCGCCTGCGCGCCCCCGACCGCCCAGACCTCGGTGACGCCGAGCAGCTGGCAGGCGGCCAGGATGGTGGGGTGCGGCAGGCCGCCGAACGCGGCCTGGGCCGGGGAGCACACCACGAGCGAGTCCACGCCGGCCTGCTGGGCGGGGACGACGTTCATGACCACGCTCGACGGGTAGACCGCGTTGCCACCGGGGACGTACAGGCCGACTCTGGCCACCGGCACCCACCGTTCCGTCACCGTTCCGCCGGGCACGACCTGGGTGGTGACGTCCCGCCGCCGTTGGGCGGCGTGCACCCGGGTGGCCCGGGCGATGCTCTCCACCAGCGCGGACCGCACCTCGGGGTCGAGATCCCGCTCGGCGTCGGCGAGGGCCTGCGCCGGGACGCGGACGCAGGCCGGGCGCACACCGTCGAAGCGCTCGGTGAGGTCGAGCGCCGCCGAGACCCCGTAGCGCCGGACCTCCTCGACGAGGGGGCGCACCCGATGCAGCACCGTGTCCACGTCGACCTCGGCGCGCGGCAACACCGTGCGCAGCTCGGCGGCGGACGGGACGCGGTCCCGCAGGTCTGTTCGGGTGAGCATCGGTTTCCTCGCACTCGTCCTCGTCGTCGCGGTGCTCCTGGTCCCCACCGGGCGGCGGGTGTGCCGCGGGTCCGTCCGGGCTGGTCCCGCCCGTCCGAGCCCCAGCTGGAGCGGCCTCCAGGGTAGAGGGCGGGGCGCGTTCACGAACGGGGCTCTCCGGTCACCGGTGTCGGAGGCGGACCGTTCCGGCGACGCGCACCGGCTGGTGCGCTGCCCGGGATGACCGGGGGTGACCTGTTCCTGAACCGGCCCGGTTGCCGTGCGGCGGATCCCGGGTGGCACCCGGTCGTCCGCGCGGGCCCGGGGCTCGGCCGTCCTCGGTGTGCTGCCGCCATCCCGGTCCTGGCGGCTCGGCCCCGGGCTCACCCGCGCGTTCCGCGCCAGCGGGAGCACGCCCGGTGGCGGACGCCGGAGGTCCCGGCGCGCCGCTCCGGTCAGCGGGTCAGTTCCGCCACCTCGGCGACGGCGGTGTCGACCTGCTCGGGCGAGACGAAGTAGTGGGCGGAGGCCCGGACCAGGTCGGGCAGGGCTCGGCGGGTGGCGTCCAACAGGGTCGAGTTCGGTTGGCTCGTCGTGACCACGACCCCCCGGTCCCACAGCGCGTCCCGCACCTGGTCGGCGGGGCGGCCCTCGACGGTGAAGGTGACGATCCCCCCGGGCTCCGGTCCCAGGTCCCACAGGCGCACGCCCGGGAGCGTGGACAGGCCGGCGCGGAGCCGGGCGGCGCGGTCGGCCACCTCGCTGGCGACGGCCTCCATCCCGAGGTCCCACGCGTAGTCCAGGGCAGCGATCAGCCCGAGGCGTCCGGCCACCGCGTGCTCGAACCGCTCGAACACCCGGGCGTCGGTCCGCATCCGGTACCGGCCTGGCGCGGTCCACTCGGCGGCGGTGTGGTCGACGAGCCGGGGACGAAGCCGGGGGAGGACCTCCTCCCGGACCACGAGCAGCCCGGTTCCCCGGGGGCCGCGCAACCACTTGCGGCCGGTGGCGCTGAGCAGGTCCACGCCGAGGGCGTCCACGTCGACGGGGCGTTGTCCGACGGTCTGGCAGGCGTCCAGCAGCACCAGCGCGTCCACCTGGTGCGCGGCCAGGACGACCTCCCGCACCGGGTTGACCAGGCCTCCGTTGGTGGGCATGTGCACCAGCGAGACGAGGCGGACCCGTTCGTCGAGCATCCGGCGCAGCGCGGCGAGGTCGAGCCGCCCGTCCTCCCCAGGGGGAACGGTCTCGACGGAGATGCCCGTCTCGTCACGCCGCCGGAGGAGTTCGACCGCGTTGGTCCCGTACTCGGCCTCACTGATCAGCACCCGGTCGCCGGGGGCCAGGGGCACGGCGTCGAGCGCGGTCAACCAGGCCTGGGCGGCGCTGCCGGCGAAGGCGACCTCGGTGGGCCGGCACCCCAGCAGCCGGGCGGCGCTGTGGTAGCCGCGTTCGAGGTCGTCGATCCGCTCGGCGGCGGCGCGGTAGCCGCCGACCTCGGCCTCCCGGCGCAGGTGGCCGGTGACGGCATCGAGGACCACGGCGGGGGGCAGGGAGGATCCCGCGCTGTCCAGGAACACCAGCTCCTCACAGGCCGGGGTGTCGACGCGCACCCGGTGCAACTCCACGGTCCCCCCTCGGCGCGGCGGTGAATCCGGGTCGCAGCCTAGCGAGCGCGCCACGTTCGGCGGAAGGCTCGCCGACCGGCGGGACCGCGAGCGTGTCCTCCTGGCGGAGCGCCGGCACGGTCGGGCCGGCGCCGGAGCGCCGGTGCGCTCCCCCACGCCCGCCCCCT
>NZ_AGVX02000500.1 GCF_000239155.1 Actinoalloteichus spitiensis RMV-1378 | reverse complement strand
CCGAGGTGACCCGACTGCTGTCCCCCGCCCTGCACCCGGAGGTCGCCACCCGCGCGCAGGCAGAGATCCGCCGTCGCGTCGTGGAACCGATGCTGGAACCCCGCTCCCAGCCGTGGGAGTCGTGGCGCCACAACTGGTCGGCGGTCTGCGGCGGCGCGGTCGGCATGACCGCCCTGGCGCTGCTGGACGACGACCGGGAACGCGCCGCGCTCCTGGCGCGGGCCAGCCGGGCCCAGGAGGTGTTCCTCTCCGGGTTCGGCGCGGACGGGGCGTGCACGGAGGGGGTGGGCTACTGGGCCTACGGCTTCGGCTACTTCGTCTACTTCGCCGAGGCGTTGCGGGACCACACCGGCCAGGACCTGCTCACCGGTGTCCACGGCGAGCACGTCCGGCGGATCGCCGAGTTCCCGACGGCCGTCTGGCTGGGCGGGGGCCACTTCGCCAACTTCGCCGACAGCCCGGAGGAGCCCGCGCTGCCGGCGGGTCTGCTGTGCCGGCTCCGGCAGCGCCGCGTCGCGCGATCCCTGCCGCCCCTGGCCAGGCCACCACGGCTCGACGACGACCCCTGCTACCGGTGGGCGCCCCTGACCCGCACCCTGTGCTGGGCGACCGACGAGGCCTTCGCCGTACCAGCCGGCCGCCCGGCGACCCGAGGTGGTACCCCGGCGCCGAAGACCGGCGGTGGCGGCTCCGGTCCCCCTCGCGCGGACGGGGAGGCCGCATCCGGGAGGACGCCGGACGCCGGCGGCAGCGGTGGACGGGGCGAGGCGGGCGGACCGGGCACGGTCACCGACGCGGTGCCCGACCCGCCGCCCCTGGCGGCGGCCGACGCCGGGACCTGGTTCCTGCCCGTCGCGCAGTGGATCACCGACCGGCGGCCGGTGCGGGGCGTGCCAGTGGCCTTCGCCGCCAAGGGCGGCCACAACGACGAGCCGCACAACCACAACGACCTCGGCCACTTCCTCCTCCACGTCGGGGGTGAGTCGCTGCTGGCCGACCTCGGCTCCCCCGAGTACACCCGGGACTACTTCGGCCCCGGCCGCTACCAGGTGCTGCACGCCTCCTCCGAAGGCCACTCGGTGCCCCTCCTGGACGGCGCCGGGCAGCTGCCGGGCGCCGATCGGCGCGCGGAGGTCGTCCACCACGAGCGACGCCGGGACGGCGTGCGCCTCACCCTCGACCTGACCAGTGCCTACGACCACGCCGGGCTGGTGGGTCTGCGCCGGGACCTCGTCTGGCGGCACACCGAGGACGGTGGGCTGCTGAGGCTGACCGACACCGTCGAGCTGGCCCGCGACTGCGCGGTGACGGAGACCTTCGTCAGCCGGCACCCGGTACGGACGGGGACCGATCCCGCCGAGCCCGCCCACTGGCGGGGTCGGCACGGGCGGGTCGGCTTGCGGGTGGTCCCGGGCCAGGACTGGACCGTCCGCGACGACGAGGTGCCGACCGTGGAGCACGACGGCTCCCCGGGAGTGGCGCGCCGGCTCCACCTGACCACGACGCTGCCCGCCGGCAGCCACGACCTGCCGGTGGAGTTCACCGTCGTCGTCGACCGGGCAGGAACCTCCCGGTGACGGCGGGACCGCCAGGCAGGGCCTCGGTACGACGAGAACGGCGGGGCGGTCGTTCCGGTTGTCGCCCGGTCAGAACGGTGAAATCGGCACCAGAAATACGTGTCCCCGCCGCCCTGATCGGCACTGCGGAACGCGGAACGCGCTCGTACGCTCGATTGTGACGCCCCCCATTCGCAGCACGCGCGGGTCGACGTCACTAGCGAGGAGAACAGAACACCCGGCCCACGAGCAGGAGCACGCCGCCCGGGAAGAGGTTCACGGGACACCGTGATCACCCGCCACGAGTCGCACGAGGAACTCCTCGACCAACGGCCCGAACGCTGGCCACCGCCGCGGGGAACCGTGCGTGGACGCGCACGGGGACGACGCGGCGGATGCCGCGCCCCCTGCCGGACGTGGCACCGCCGCCCCGTGGATCCGACCAGTTCCGGAACTGATCGCGCCCGAGGGTCGCAGCAGCGTCCCCGGTGAGGGCGACCGCCGAAGGGGATTCCTGGATGCGCCGCGCGCCACCGCACATCACCGCCGGGCCGGGGAAACCACACGGACAAGGAGCGACATCCCATGTTGCGCATTACCGCGGACGTCTTCTCCGGACGTCAGAACCCGGTGTGGACGGTCGGTGAGGAACGGACGGCCCGGAACACGTTGCGCGCCCTCTCGGAGGGCTCCGAACTGCTCACGGAGGATGCCCCGGCCCGCGCCGGTGTCGGGTTCCGTGGCCTGCTGGTCGAGTCACTCAGCGACGAGGCCGCCCCGGACCTCCGTCTCGGCTCGACCACCTACCTTCCCGTGGGCCGGGAGGCCAAGGGCCCTCGTGCCGCCGAACTGGCCGAACGGTTGATCGGCCTGTTGGACCGGGTGGACACCAGCCTGGACACCGAGGAGGGCGTCAGCCTGCCCGAACCGCTGCGGCCCTTCCTGACCACGCAGTTGACCACGGCGACCGAGGAGGGCTCCCGCAGCGGGGTGAGCATCCAGGAGGGCGGGCAGGAGACGAGCGAATCGTTCACCGCCGCCGCCACCTGCTACTACGACGTCACCCCGTTCAACCCGGGCTTCTGGAACGACGACCAGAACACGCGCCTGCGCAACAACTGCTACAACTACGCCAGCAACTGGCGCAACAACACCTTCGCGCAACCCGGACGCGGGTGCGGGAGCCAGTACACGGCCCTGACCTGCGCCGAGGTCGGCCGAGGCGCGTTGTGCGACGGCATGCACCGCCGCTACGACTGCTTCCCGGACAGCGAGTGGCCGCGCCACCTGGTCGCCCTGGTGATCTGGCCCAACACCGACTTCCACTGGTACCGCCTCCAGTCGGAGGGTTACTGGGCGCACAAGCCAGGCAGCACCGCGGCCAGGAACGTGGACAACAGCAACCGGGTGATCAACAACCCCGAGACCTGCGACCGGGGCCCGTACACCCAGTTCTGCGGCTACTTCTACGGCTGCCACACCCAGCGGCAGCGCATCCGCTGACCACCGACCGCGCCTGACCGCGTCACACGGCGGGCGGGGCGGGCACTGGCCCACCGTCGAGGTGGGCACCCGCCCCGCCGGTTCCGATGTCACCGAGCGGGAGGATGACGGGCATGGACGTGGAGGTGTGCCTCTACAGCGGCCGTCCCAACCCGGTCTTCCGGTTGCACGGCGTCGAGCGGGAGGAGGCGAGCCGGCGACTCGGGGCCCTGGTCGCGGTTCCCGACCGGTCGGTACCTCCCGGCGGGCTGGGCTACCAGGGGTTCCGGCTGCGCCCGACCAGCACCGACGGATCCTCCGACGCCGGGCCGTCGGAGGTCGGGGACGCGGGCGACCAGCCCACGGTGACCGGATCGTCCATCATGGAGTACGCGATCGGCGGGGGCCTCGTCGTCGCGCGTGGCGCCGACGGCGGGGTCCGGGTGTCGCTGGATCCCGGCCGGGCACTCGAACGCTGGCTCGCCGACCGGAGCACGCGCGCGCTGACCGAGCAGGAGATCCGACTGGTCGAAGGGAGCCTCGCCAGCGAGGAGGATCCTCGCTCCGACTTCCCGCGATGAGCGGCCCACGTCCGGCTGGGATGCGCGCGGTGGCGCAGTGGCTCGTGGACCGGGCAACAGCTCGACCGACCGCGCTCGCCGGTTCCCTCGGCCGTCCGCCTCGTTCGACTCTGCCGAGCGCCGCCGCCAGGCCTCGGCGGGCTACCTCGATGTCCGCCAGGGCCGCCCGCGCCTGGGCCACCACCTCGGCGGCGGGCACGGGCGACCACCCCCACGAACCTCGAACCACCACACACCGCGATCAACGGTAGCGATCGGTCACGAGCAGGGGCGAGAGGTCACCCCCTGGTGGGAGAAGCACCTCCAGCGCGCGGCCGCCGAGTGGGCACGCCGTCGAGCACGAGGGGATCCACCCGCGCCGAGCGGCTCTCGGCTCGACGCGGGGGCTCGTCCCGAGCTCTGCTCCACGGTGGCCCACCGGGCCCCGGAGGCCCGTGCCCCCGGGGCGGTGTGACGGCGGCGGTCACGATGGCATCGTCCCGCTCCGCCGCCCCCGCCCGCCGGGGCACGTCGCCCGCACGGGGGACACGACGTCGGCTCCGGCCCGCGTCGCGGCGCCCCGCACGCTGGCTACTCCTGGGCGTCGAGGAACCCGGCGATGTCGTCGGCGAGCTCGTCGGGGTGTTCACCGTTGACGGCGTGCGAGGCGTCCGGGTAGAGGCGGACGGTGCCCTCCGGCAGCGCGCGTTCGGCGACCTCGACGGCAGCGGCGGAGTCGAGCATGACCGACTCCCCGGCGATGACGGCCAGCACGGGCATGTCCAGGCCGGACAACGCCTCCTCGCTGATCCGGCTGGGCTGCGGCAGCCGCAGGCTGTAGTGCGCCATCCCGGCCTCGATCATCCGGGCGACCGGCACGTCCTCGACCGGCGCGCCGCCGGCGGTGTACGAGTTGAAGCCGTCCCGCCAGGACTTGGGCAGCCAGGGCAGCGAGGCGGGCAGGGACCGCACGATGGTGCCCAGGGGCATGTCGTCGAAGACGAACACCGGCTCGACGAGGGTGAGGCTGGCGATCGCCTCGGGCTGGCGGGTGGCGAGGTTCGCCGCGGTCCAGCCGCCGATGGAGAGCCCGACCAGGTGGAACTCGCTCTCCGGGAGCCCGTCGAGGGTCTGGTGCAGCCAGGCCGCCTGGTCGTCGTCGTCGACGATCGGGCGGTCCTGCACGCTCATGCCGGGTTCGCCGAGCAGGTCGAGGGTGTAGACGTCGCCGACCCGCAGCAGGTGGGGCAGGTTGTCCGCCCACACCGGGGACGCGGAGGCCCGCCCGGGCAGGAGCACGAGGGGCTCGGCGCGGTCGGCCTCCCCCTCGAACCGGTACGCCCGAACGATGCCGTAGTCGGTGCGGACGTCGAGGGTGGCGTCGGGGACGGGCAGGTCGGCCATCGCGGTCTGGTACGTGTCGTGGAACTCGTCCCGGCCCTCGGCGCTGGTCCAGTGCCCGACGGGGGAGGGCGTGCGGGTGACGAACCCGATGACCAGGAACAACGCCGCGATCACGCCGAGCACGATGGGCCAGCGGCGTCGACGGGTCCGGACTGGGGACGGGGTCGGTGTCGTGTCGTCCATACGGCTCCTAACCGATCGGTAGATTCTTCTACCGTACGGTAAGCTGTGACCCATGGCCAAACCACCCCGTGACGAGGACTCGTCCCGCTCCCGTCCGCTCACCCTCACCGAGCAGGCCCGCCGCACCCAGTTGATCGAGGTCACCATCGGCCTGGTGGCCGAGCGGGGGTACGCGGGCACCTCGCTGTCCCGGATCGCCGAGGGCGCGGGCATCACCAAGGCGGCGGTGCTCTACCACTTCCCGTCGAAGGACGCCGTGGTGAGCGCCGCGCACGAACACGTGTTGACCGCGCTGACCAGCCACGTCGCGGTCGCCGTTGAGGCCGTTCCCCCCGAGGGCGGCCCCGGCGCCTACGTGCGGGCCATGATCGGCCACCTCCGGGAACACCCCCGGCACACGCGGATGATCGTCGAAGCGATGACCCAGGGCGACGGGGACTACGACTCCAGCCTCCGGTGGCGGCCACTCGCGTCGCTGCTGGCGGCCGCCCGGCAGGCGCGCGGGGTGACCTCGGAGCTGGACCTGCGCACGCTGGCGATCACCATCGGGGGTGCCGTCGACGCCATCGTCGCCGAACGCCTCGCCGACGACGGCTACGACACCGAGGCGGCGGCTGACCTGCTGGTCTCGGTGGTGGAACGCACGCTGTTCGCCTGAGCGGGCGGGGGCACGCCCACGGCGGAGGCCCGCGCCGGCGGCCGCTCCGCTGGTGCGCCGAGCCGCACTCCCGCCCCCGCCCGACCCCACGGCCGCTCGCCGACCGGGTGAGCGACCGGACCGCGACGGCGACGGTGCTGCCGCACCAGGCGCGACGCGGTCACCGCC
>NZ_AGVX02000501.1 GCF_000239155.1 Actinoalloteichus spitiensis RMV-1378 | reverse complement strand
GGGGGGAGCCGGTCGGTCGGACCACCGCCGTTCCCACCACCCCAGGAGCGCGGCACCGGGTCCTCCCCCTCAGCGCGCGGAGCTCGCGGACGGCGCCCGGCGCCGGGGACCCCCGCTCGGCGCCGGAGGGCCCGGCGCGGCCACCTGTCGCCACGCGGCCGACGCGTCCCGGTGCCGCCCCCGGTGGAGGTCGCGACAGTTGACCTCGGCCACACCCCTGGTCGGGTTAGCTGTCCGCACTCGTCGACGTGTCGAGTCCGGAGCGGTCCACGGCTGTTCGGCGATACGGTGGTGCCCGTCGTCCGGCAGTCGGCCGGAGTGGCCCGGCGCCCTGGCGCCGGTGGAGTCGACCCCGGCCGGCGAAGCCGGAGCTGACACCACGAGACGTTGTCGCAGGAGGTAGGCAGAGTGACCGAGGGCGGGCAGGCCGACACGGACCACGGGGTCCAGACGTCCGGCTACCAGACCGTGGACAGTCACCCGCCCAGCACTCCGGCGCAGGACGCCGGGGTCCTCGAACGGATGGTGTTCGAGATCAAGCGGGTGATCGTCGGCCAGGACCGACTGGTCGAGCGGATTCTGGTCGGGATGTTGGCCAGGGGGCACATCCTGCTGGAGGGCGTGCCCGGGGTCGCCAAGACGCTGGCCGTGGAGACGGTCGCCCGCGTCATCGGTGGTTCCTACTCCCGTCTCCAGTTCACCCCCGACCTCGTCCCCGCCGACATCCTCGGCACCCGGATCTACCGGCAGGGGAAGGAGGCCTTCGATGTGGAACTCGGCCCCGTCGTCGCCAACTTCGTGCTCGCCGACGAGATCAACCGCGCGCCGGCCAAGGTGCAGTCGGCGCTGCTGGAGGTGATGGCCGAACACCACGTCTCCCTCGGCGGTCGAACCTTCGAGATGCCGCAGCCCTTCCTCGTGCTGGCGACCCAGAACCCGATCGAGAACGAGGGCGTCTACCCCCTGCCCGAGGCGCAGCGGGACCGCTTCCTGTTCAAGGTCCAGGTCGAGTACCCCAGCCCGGAGGAGGAACGCGAGATCGTCTACCGGATGGGCGTGCGGGCTCCGGACCCCCAACAGGTCGTGGACCCCCGCGAGCTCAGCAGGCTCCAGGACGTCGCCAGCCAGGTGTTCGTGCACCACTCGTTGGTCGACTACGTGGTGCGCCTGGTGGTCGCCACCCGCACCCCCGCCGAACACGGCCTCGCCGACGTCGCCGACTGGATCGCCTACGGCGCCTCACCCCGGGCCACCCTCGGACTCGTCGCCGCCGCCCGCGCCCTGGCGTTGCTGCGCGGCAGGGACTACGTGCTGCCCCAGGACGTGGTGGACATCGCGCCCGACGTGCTCCGGCACCGGTTGGTCCTCTCCTACGACGCACTCGCCGACAACGTCCCCGTGGACCACGTGGTCTCCCGCGTGCTCCAGACCGTGCCGCTGCCGCAGGTCTCCGCCCGCCCGCAGCAGCCGAGCATGCCGGCGCCCGTCGTGCCCAACCACGCCCACCCGCTGCCGTGACCGGAGCTCGGACCGCACCAGCCCCGCCCCGGCCCGCCTGGGCCCCGCCCACGACCCGGCCGGGGCGGCCGGAGGCGGCGCTCCGGTCGCTCGAACTCGTGGTCCGGCGGCGGCTGGACGGGCTGCTCCAGGGGAACCACCTGGGACTCCTGCCCGGACCGGGCAGCGAACCGGGCGACGCGCGGGTCTACCAGGTGGGGGACGACGTCCGGCTGATGGACTGGGCGGTGACCGCGCGCACGACGGAACCCCACATCCGGGACACCGCCGCTGACCGGGAACTGGAGACCTGGCTGGTGATGGACCTCTCGGCCAGCCTCGACTTCGGCACCGTCCACTGCGAGAAGCGGGACCTGGCCGTGGCCGGTGCCTCCGCCCTCGCCTACCTCACCAGGAACGGGGCCAACCGGATCGGGGCCGTGATCTCCACCGGTGACCGGACCCGGCGGCTCCCACCCGGAAGCGGGTTGCCGCACATCCGGTCCCTGATCAGGGAGATCGCGGACACGCCGAGGGCCGAGCAGGGCGTGCGGGGCGATCTCGGAGCGGCCCTGGAACAACTCCGCCGGCCGAGGCGGCGGCGGGGCCTGGTGGTGGTGATCTCGGACTTCCTCGGCCCACTGGACTGGGCCCGTCCGCTGCGCGCGCTGGGGGCCCGGCACCAGCTGCTGTCGGTCGAGGTGCTGGACCGCCGGGACCTCGAACTGCCCGACGTGGGGACGGTCGTCCTCGCCGACCCGGAGTCCGGGCGGCAGCGTGAGGTGGAGACCACTCCGAGGCTCCGCCGGGACTTCGCCGCCGCCGCGGCGGCACACCGGGCCGAGGTCGGACGGGAACTGCGGCGGGCCGGCAGCGCGCAGCTCACCCTCCGCACCGACTCCGACTGGATCGCCGACATCGTGCGGTTCGTCGTGACGCGCAAGCGACAGTGGTCAGGGGGTACGCGCTGATGCCGAGCCTGGCGTTCGGTGGTTTCGCCACGCCATGGTGGTTCCTGCTCCTGCTCGGGGTGGCCGCGCTGGCGGTCGGCTACCTGCTGGCGATGCGCCGGCGGCGGCGGGACGCCCTGCGCTTCGCCAACCTGGAGCTGCTCGACAGGGTCGCTCCGCCCACCCCGGGCTGGCGGCGCCACACCCCCTCCGCCCTGCTCGGTGTCGCCCTCGTGCTGCTCACGGTCGGGCTGGCCGGCCCGACCACCGAGGACCGCGTTCCCCGGAACCGGGCCACCGTGATGCTGGCGATCGACGTGTCGCTGTCGATGCAGGCCACCGACATCGAGCCGAGCCGGCTGGAGGCGGCCCAGGACGCCGCCGCCGAGTTCGTCGAGGGCATGACCCCCGGGGTCAACGTCGGATTGGTGTCCTTCGCGGGGTCCGCGACCGTCCTGGTGCCGCCCACCGTCAACCGGGACACCGTGGTCCAGGCGATCCAGGGACTGCGGTTGGCCGAGGCCACCGCGACCGGGGAGGCCATCACCGCCTCGCTGGCCGCCATCGAGTCCTTCGGAGCGATCGTGAGCGGCGCCGAGGGGCCACCGCCCGCCCGCATCGTGCTGATGACCGACGGGAAGCGGACCGTCGGCAAGCTGGAGCTGGACGCGGCGGAGGAGGCCGCGGAGGCCGACGTGCCGATCTCCACGATCTCCTTCGGCACCGACTCCGGTCGGGTGGAGATCCAGGGGCAGGAGATCGACGTGCCCGTCGACGACGTCATGATGGAGCAGATCGCCGAGGTCTCCGGCGGCGAGTTCTACAAGGCGGCCAGCGCCGAGGAGCTGCACCGCGTGTACGACACGCTTGGTGAGCAGATCGGGTACGAACTCCAGCAGGTCGACGCCTCCAAGCCGTGGTTCGTGCTGGGCACCGTCGTCGCGGTGCTCGCCGGGACGACCTCCCTGCTGATCACCAGGCGTGGTATCTGATCCGAGCCGACCACCGCCCCCGCACAAGTGGCCGACGAACGGGGAATCAGCGCATTCCTTGTAGGACGCCGCATGTCGGCCGCCGGGAGGCGTCCCATAGCGTTGCGTCCAGTCTCGCTCCATCAGCAAGCAGGAGGACGCCTTGGCACGGTCGGTTCTGGTCACCGGAGGAAACCGCGGCATCGGCCTGGCGATCGCCCAGGCCTTCGCGGCGCAGGGCGACAAGGTCGCGGTGACCCACCGGGGCAGCGAGGTCCCCGAGGGGCTGCTCGGGGTGAAGTGCGACGTCACCGACGCCGCACAGGTGGAGGCGGCCTTCGCCGAGATCAAGGAGCAGCACGGCCCGGTGGAGGTGCTGGTCGCCAACGCCGGGATCACCGACGACACCCTGCTGCTCCGCATGAGCGAGGACCAGTTCGCCCGGGTCCTCGACGCGAACCTGACCGGCAGCTACCGGGTGGCCAAGCACGCGGCGAGCGCCATGCTCAGGAAGCGGTGGGGCCGGATGGTCTTCATCTCGTCCGTGGTGGGGCTGACCGGTTCGGCGGGTCAGGTGAACTACGCCGCGAGCAAGGCCGGTCTCGTCGGCATGGCCCGCTCCATCGCCAGGGAGCTGGGCTCCCGGAGCATCACCGCGAACGTGGTGGCGCCGGGGTTCGTGGCCACCGACATGACCGACCAGCTCCCGGAGAAGCGGCGTGAGGAGATCCTCGGCCAGGTCCCGCTGGGCCGGTACGCGAGCCCGGAGGAGGTCGCGGCGGCCGTGACCTGGCTGGCGTCGGACTCCGCGGCCTACGTGACCGGCGCGGTGATCCCCGTCGACGGCGGTCTCGGCATGGGCCACTGACCCGGCCCGACCACCACTCGAAGCACAGCAACCAGGAAGGACGACACAGGTGACCGGACTGCTGGAGGGCAAGCGCCTCCTGATCACGGGCGTGATCACCGACTCCTCGATCGGTTTCCACGTCGCGAGGAAGGCCCAGGAGGAGGGCGCGACGGTGGTGCTGACCGGGTACGGCCGGCTCAGCCTCGTCGAGCGCATCGCCGGTCGACTGCCCACGCCGGCGCCCGTGGTCGAACTCGACGTCACGGACGAGGAGCACCTCGCCACGCTCGCCGAGCGGGTGGGGCAGCACCTGGACGGGCTGGACGGCGTGCTGCACTCCATCGGGTACGCCCCACCGTCCTGCCTGGGAGGCGGCTTCCTCGACGCCCCGTGGGAGGACGTCGCGACGGCCGTGCACACCTCGGCCTATTCGCTGAAGTCCCTGACCACCGCGTTGATGCCGCTGCTCGCCGAGCGGAGCTCCGTCGTGGGGATGGACTTCGACGCCCGGCAGGCCTGGCCGGTCTACGACTGGATGGGCGTGGCCAAGGCGGCGTTGGAGTCCACCAACCGCTACCTGGCGCGGGACCTGGGCGGACGGGGGGTCCGGGTCAACCTCGTCTCGGCCGGTCCGCTGAAGACGATGGCGGCGAAGTCCATCCCGGGTTTCGAGGGCCTGGCCGACGCCTGGACGAGCCGCGCTCCCCTCGGCTGGGACGTCACCGACCCCGAGCCGGTGGCCCGGACGGTGTGCGCGATGCTCTCCGACTGGCTGCCCAGCACGACCGGTTCGATCGTGATGGCCGACGGTGGTTTCCACGCCGTCGGCGTCTGACGCGCCTCCCACCGCCGCCCGCCGAAGGGCTTATGGCCGCCGCCACAGCCGGTGCCACCCGCTGCTGCCGAAAACGGGGCAGCGGAGTAGAAAAGGCACGTGAGCTACGACGCCGTGCTGCTGCTGTCCTTCGGCGGGCCGGAGGGCCCCGAGGACGTCCGCCCGTTCCTGGAGAACGTGACCCGAGGACGCGGGGTCCCGCCGGAACGGCTCGACGACGTCGCCCAGCACTACCTGCACTTCGGCGGCGTCTCCCCGCTGAACCAGCTGAACCGCGACATCATCGACCGGGTGCGGATCGAGCTCGACCGCCAGGGACTCGACCTGCCGGTGTACTTCGGCAACCGCAACTGGGAACCGATGGTGGAGGACACCGTCGCGCGGATGGCCGCCGACGGTGTTCGCCGGGCCCTCGTCTTCGCCACCAGCGCCTACGGCGGGTACTCGGCGTGCCGGCAGTACGACGAGGACATCGAGCGCGCCAGGAACGCGGTGGGGGAGCGGGCGCCGGAACTGGTCAAGCTCCGCCAGTTCTTCGACCACCCGCTGTTCGTCGCCGCCAACGCCGACGCGGTGCGGTCGGCGCTGGCGGAGATCCCCGCCGAACGGCGGGACGCGGCCAGGGTGGTCTACACCGCCCACTCGGTGCCCACCGCGGCCGACGCCGCGGCCGGGCCCGCCTCGGAGGGGGGACACCGCTACTCCAGGCAGGTGGCCGAGACGGCCCGCCTGGTCTCGGCGGAACTCGGTGTCACCGAGTACGACGTGGTGTGGCAGTCCCGGTCCGGCCCGCCGCAGGTTCCGTGGCTCGAACCCGACGTCGTCGACCACATCGAGGGCCTCGACCCGGCCGAGGTGCCGGCCGTGGTGGTCGCGCCGATCGGGTTCGTCAGCGACCACCTGGAAATCCTGTGGGACCTGGACGAGGAGGCGCGGGAGGCCGCCGAGGAACGCGGGATCGGGTTCGCCCGCGCCGCGACGGCCGGAGCGGACCGCCGCTTCGCCGAACTCGTCGTGGAGTTGGTGCGGGAGCACGTGGCCGACGCGCCGGAACGCAAGCTGTCCGAACTGGTCTCCGGCGGGTGCACCGTGAACGGGGCGCCCTGCGCGGTGGGCTGCTGCGAAC
This sequence comes from Actinoalloteichus spitiensis RMV-1378, assembly GCF_000239155.1. GTDB lineage: Bacteria > Actinomycetota > Actinomycetes > Mycobacteriales > Pseudonocardiaceae > Actinoalloteichus_B > Actinoalloteichus_B spitiensis. Next base: position 5,195 of record NZ_AGVX02000501.1, on the reverse strand, counting down.
GGCTGGGCGCCGCCCGCTGAGGTGCCCCGGCGGCTGGTCGGCCCCCGCGGTCGGGCCGGCCGGAGCGAGCGGCCTGGTCGGCCCCGGTGCGGGGGTGTTCGGGGACCGCCGTCGCCGGCCCCCGGAGAAGGGCGGCGCGTTTCCGGTGGGGGCGCGCACGCCCGGGTGCGGACACCGCCGGTGGGAGTGTCAGTTCCCGACTACCGGCTCCATGCCGAGGATCCTGCTGCGGAACATGTAGCACAGGACGAGGGCGATGGTGCCCAACGTCTCGGTGTCCTCCGCGACGCGGTCCAGATCCGCCCGAACCCGGTCGGGTTCGCCGTTGGCCATGTCCCGGATCGCCCGGCCGGCGAGCAGCAGCGCGCGCCGACGTGAGTCCTCCACCAGCTCCGGGTTCGTCGTCGCGGTGTCCAGCTCGGCCGTCATGGTGCCGGCGGAGCCCTCCTTCGTCTCGATCACCCGGGCGGTGACCTGGGAGCCAGGGGGCAGTCGGGAGCCGAGGACCCGCGCGAGCAGGGTGATCGCCCGCCGCAGCCGGTCGGGCCCCGTCAGCAGGACCCCCGCGGCCCGGGCGCCCTCCGACCCGTCGCCGTGCCACATCCTGCTGATCACGACGAGCAGGTCCTCCAGAACGGACTGGTCCTCCTCACCTCGGGGGATCACCGCGAGCCAGTCGAGCAGCACCAGGTAGTGGGAGGGGACCGCCAGCGGGGAGATCGTGCTGTCGACGATGCGCGCCACGGTCGAACTGATCGCCGACTGCGCCTCGGCCGGCCAGGCCGCCACGGCTTCGCAGATCCGGTTCGCCGCGTCGGTGTCCCCCGCCACGGTCGCCTGGAAGAGCTGGCCGACGGCCTGCATGGTCAGTTCCCGGCTGGGATCGTCCTGGGCGGGGGCCGGCACCTGGATGCCACCCGTCTCGTCGTGCGGAGCGAACCGCACGATCGTCGTCGTCCACTGCCGGAGGAGCGCCCCGAGGCTGCCCGCCGCCCGCACCTCGTGCACGACCCGGTCGAGCTGTTCGGGGTCCCGGGATCTGATCGCCACGATCGCTCGATCTGACCAGTCCGCGAGCTTCGCCTTCTCTCCGCCGCTTGGTCGCACGCGGTCATCCTCTCGCACGTCGGCGAAGTCCCGCGACTCCGCCTGTCAGCACCGCGGGCCCGGGGTGGCGCTGGTCGACGGCCACCCCGGGCCGGTCGTCAGTGTCGGGCCGCGCGGTCGCTGAGAACCCGTGCCGCGTCGTCCACCGCGGTCATCCGGGCAGCGCGGACCGCGTTGTAGATGGGGCGCAACGCCTCGTCGCGGGCGCGGGCCGCCGATGCCGACAACGCTCCCCCTGGAGCGTCCCTGCTGGCCACGTCCAGGATCGCGGCCACCTCGGCGGACCGCTCCAGCACGCGCAGCGCGCGCTGCGGCATCGCCTCCGGCCACTGGGGACGCGGGGTGTTGGCCAGGGCGGCGGCGATCTCCTCGCGCACGCCAGGCCGTTTCCGGGCGACCCCCAGCTCGGTGAGCGCGGTCGCCGCCTGCCGCATCGCGGCCGCCAGACCGTGCTCGGCCTCGCCGATGGGGTGCAGCGGCGTCGGCGGCATCTCGGGGAGGTCGTGGACGCTCCAGCGCATCAGCCCCTCGGGACCCGGTCGGGGAACCAGGCCGATGCCCGCCTCAGGAAGCACGACGGCCTCCCCCGCGAGCAGCGCGGCCTCGCTGAACGGGCCCGGACCGCCGAGGCCGCGAACGTCGCCGGCGACGGGGAGGACGAGGTGCGCGTTCGTCTCGGGACACCGCCGCAGGGCGGCGAGCAGCATGGCGAGACCGGTCGGACTGTCGTTGGGGCCGGGCAGATCCAGGGCGGCGGCGGTCTGGTCGTCAGCCGCTCGTACCTCGTGGGCCTCGGCCCAGATGTTCAGGGCATCAAGCACATCATCGGCGGCGGCCGAACCGCGCAGCCAGGCGGATGTCCAGATGACCATCGTCGCACTCGGGGATGGCACGGCGCACGAGAGTACTCGGTCGGGTGGCCAGCCGTCGAAGGGCCATCACCAGACCGCCCCCGCCGTCCTGGCCCGCCAGGGGCACGCCGGGCTCCCAGCCCGGTTACCGTTGTCGACCATGCCGTTCGGAAACCCGGGCCTGCCGGGCCTCGACCCCCACCGGCCACGTCGGTCCGTCCCGGAGGTGCCCGCCGAGGAGGGACTGGTGGTGGAGGATCCGGTGAGCGGGTTCTGCGGAGCCGTCGTCGGGCTGGACCACGGCGGCGTGGTGCTGGAGGACCGGCACGGCCGCCGCCGGGTGTTCCCGCTGCGCGCGGCGGGCTTCCTCCACGAGGGCGACCCCGTGACCCTGGTGCGCCCCACCGCTCCCCCCGGGACGAGGCCGGCGTCCCGCTCCGCGTCCGGTTCGACCAGGGTCGACGGGCTGCGCGCTCGGGTGGCGAGGGCGAGCCGGCTCTGGGTCGAGGGGACCCACGACGCCGAACTGGTGGAACGGGTGTGGGGCCACGACCTGCGGGTGGAGGGCGTGGTCGTGGAACCCCTCGGCGGTGTCGACCACCTCGCCGACCGCCTGCTGGCGTTCGCGCCAGGACCGGGCCGCCGGGTGGGCGTGCTGGTGGACCACCTGGTCGAGGGCAGCAAGGAGTCCCGCCTGGTCGCCGAGCTCGCCACGATCCCGGGCAGTGAGCACGTCCTGGTGACCGGTCACCCGTTCGTGGATATCTGGCAGGCGGTGCGACCCGCGTCGGTGGGGGTGCCCGCGTGGCCGGAGGTGCCCAGGGGGCGGGAGTGGAAGGAGGGGGTCTGCGCGGCCCTCGGCTGGCCGGACGCCGCCTCGGGCTGGCGCCGGGTGCTGTCCGGGGTCGGCAGCTTCCGCGACCTGGAGACGCCGCTCATCGGCGCGGTGGAGCGCCTCATCGACTTCGTCACCGAACCCGACGCCGAGCGCGCCGGCTGAGGCCCCGGTCGGCGCGACGCCCGTAGCCCCTCGTGCACCGACCCCTGCTTCCTGACCCGGAACCGGGCGTGTTCTGCCACCATGGAGACATGGCGGCGCTGCTGTGGGTCATCGCGGGAACGGTGCTCATCATCGCCGAAGTGCTGTCCGGGGAGTTCGTCCTCGTCATGCTCGGCCTGGCCGCGCTCGCCGCGGCGGCCTCGGCCGCGTTGGGCCTGCCCTTGTGGGTCGACGTCGTGGTCTTCGCGGTCGTCTCCCTCGGGCTGGTCACCCTCGCGCGGCCCGCACTGAAGCGCCGGCTGCGCGTGGGCGACGAGGTCAGGATGCACACCGACGCCCTGATCGGTGGCAAGGCGACGGTGGTGGCCACGACGGACTCCCAGGACGGACGGGTGCGGATCGCGGGGGAGGTGTGGTCCGCGCGCAGCTTCGACGAGACCCAGGTCCTGGAGGAGGGGCAGGAAGTCGTCGTGCTCGACATACGGGGGGCGACCGCCGTGGTGTGGCGGGAACCCTGGGAACTGCCCTCCTGACCGTTCCCGCCCGAGGGCCCCCGCCGCTCGTTGACAAGAAAGGTGGACACTGATGACGTCAGTGATTGTGCTGGCGGTCGTGGTGCTGTTGGTCATCACGATCGTCGCCAAGGCCGTCCTGGTGATTCCGCAGGCGACCGCGGCGGTCATCGAGCGGCTTGGCCGTTTCCGCACGGTCGCGGCCCCCGGACTGAACTTCCTCGTACCCTTCTTCGACCGGGTGCGGGCCAGGATCGACCTGCGGGAACAAGTGGTGTCGTTCCCGCCGCAACCGGTGATCACCGAGGACAACCTGACGGTGTCGATCGACACCGTCGTCTACTTCCAGGTCACCGAGCCCCGGGCCGCCGTCTACGAGATCTCCAACTACATCGTCGGTGTCGAGCAGCTGACGACCACCACGCTGCGCAACGTCGTCGGTGGTATGAGCCTGGAGCAGACGCTGACGTCCCGCGACCAGATCAACAGCCAGCTGCGCGGCGTCCTCGACGAGGCCACCGGGCGGTGGGGTATCCGCGTCGCGCGGGTGGAGCTGAAGGCGATCGACCCGCCGCCCTCCATCCAGGACTCGATGGAGAAGCAGATGCGCGCCGACCGCGAGAAGCGCGCGATGATCCTCACCGCGGAGGGTGAGCGGGAGTCGGCCATCAAGACGGCGGAGGGGCAGAAGCAGTCCCAGATCCTCGCGGCCGAGGGGTCCAAACAGGCGGCCATCCTCGGCGCCGAGGGTGAGCGGCAGTCCGCGATCCTGCGCGCCCAGGGTGAGCGCGCGGCGCGGTACCTCCAGGCGCAGGGGCAGGCCAAGGCGATCGAGAAGGTGTTCGCCGCCGTGAAGGCGGGCAAACCGACCCCCGAGCTGCTCGCCTACCAGTACCTCCAGACCCTCCCGCAGATGGCGCAGGGCGACGCCAACAAGGTGTGGGTGATCCCCAGTGACTTCAACAAGTCCCTGGAGGGTTTCGCCCGGATGCTCGGCGCGCCGGGCGAGGACGGTGTCTTCCGCTACGAGCCGCCGACCGAGGAGGTGCCCGAGTCCCGTCCCGAGGCGGAGGACGAGGCGGTGGCCTCCTGGTTCGACACCTCGACCGACCCGAAGGTGGCCGAGGCGGTCCGAGCGGCCGAGGAGGTCGCCCGCAAGGAGGTACCCGGGCCCGTCGCCGGACTCCGCGGCCCGGGAGACAGCCCGACCGCCCCGGTGGCGCCGTCCACCGGGGGCCCCAGTCGCGCGCTCGGACAGGCGGCGCCCCAGCCACCGGTTCCCGGTGCGGCGTCGGAGAGGGACACCGAGGCGGAGCGGCGGGACTGAGCCGGGCGGCCGGCCGGGGTTCCGTCGGCCGGTGTCTAGCTCGGCGACCCGTCTTTCGGGTTGGAAAGCTCCGATCTCGGGGACCGGTTGTCGGTCCCGTGGAGGAAGGACCAGGAATCAGTCGCGCAGCGTGGCAGGTTTCCCCCGGAAGGCTTCAGCGTCCGGGGGAACCATCCCGTCCATTGATCACGGTGCGCGACTCGCCGTGGTGGGTCGGTGGGAGTGTGCACAAGCCGATCAGGAAAGGGACTAATGTCGGCACCATGGATTCCTCCACGCACAGCGAACGGACGACGGGCAGGGTCGGGCGCTACAAGTCCACTTCTCGTGAGGTTCCCACGCGTGCTGGAGCACGGCGGGGGGCCACCGCAGGTGACCGCCACGACGCGGTGCCGCCC
>NZ_AGVX02000502.1 GCF_000239155.1 Actinoalloteichus spitiensis RMV-1378 | reverse complement strand
GGCGAGAGCGGCCTGGACGACCAGGCACCCGCCGTGCTCGCGGGCGGTCACGACCTCGACGGTGCCCCGGAGCAGTCGTTCGACGGCGGCACGGGCCGTGGGGGCGGCCAACGCGGCCCGCCGGTGGCCGCCGGGCCCCTCGGCGTAGCGCCGGGCGGCCGCCCGGAACAGCTCCTCCTTGTTCCCGTACGCCGCGTAGAGGCTGGGCCGGTTGATGCCCATCGCCTCGGTGAGGTCGGACAGCGCCGTGCCCTCGTAGCCCTGCCGCCAGAACACCTCCAGCGCGCGGTCCAGGCGTTCGTCGATGTCGAACCCGCGCGGTCGCCCCGCCGCCATGCACCCTCCCTGGTTCTGTACCGATCGATAGGCTACAGTCCCCATTCTGTACCTTCCGGTACACAAAAGAGCGGGTGCACGCCCGCACGACTGGGGACGGAGAACGCATGTCCGGAGAACTGACTGGCCGGGTCGCGCTCGTGACGGGCGGTTCGCGGGGAATCGGGGCGGCCGTCGCATCCGCGCTGGCCGAGGAGGGCGCGGACGTCGCCATCAGCTACGGCACGTCGGAGGCGCTGGCGGACGCGGTCGTGCGCGAGCTGCGGAGCCGAGGAGTCCGGGCCGCCGCCTACCAGGCCGACCAGGCCGACCCGGAGCGGGTCGGCGAGCTGGTCCGCACGGTGGCCCGGGACTTCGGGCGGTTGGACGTGCTGGTCAACAACGCCGGGGTGTCGGTACGGGGTCCGCTGGAGGACGCGGACGCCGCCGCGGACTTCGACCGGCAGTTCGCGATCAACGTCGGGGGTGTGGTCGCCGCGATCCGCGCGGCGGCCCCGATCCTCGGTGAGGGCGGCCGGATCATCACCATCGGATCCACGCTCGGGAGCCGGGCCAGCTTCACCGGTGGGGCCGACTACTCGGCGACCAAGGCGGCCGTCGTCGGCTACAGCAGGGGCGCCGCCCGCGACCTCGCCCCACGCGGGATCACGGTCAACGTGGTCGAGCCGGGCTCGACCGACACCGACATGAACCGGCCCGACGGCCCCACCGCACCCGCCCAACTGGCGTTGAACCCGATGGGGCGGTACGGCCGGCCGGAGGAGATCGCCGCCGGTGTCGTCTTCCTCGCCAGCCCGCGCGCCTCGTTCGTCAACGGCGCGGTGCTGCCCATCGACGGAGGCGCGGTGGCCTGAGGCCCCGACCCGCCGCGTCCGCCCCGGCCAGGACCACCGGGCGAGCACCCGGACGCGCCCGGTGGCGCTCCCGCACCGGGAGCCCCACCGGACCCACCGCCAGGAACGTCAGCGCCAGTAGTTGTTGGCGGCGGCGATGGTCGCGAACTCCGTCGCCACCACCTGCGCGGCCTCGATGAGGCTGTCCGGGTCGGTGGCGTAGTGGGGTCGGCCGCCCCGCAGGACCTCCTGGTCCGGTTGGATGTGCTGCACGGAGTGCCTGGCCAGTTGGAGGGCCAGCTCACGGCCGTGCTCGGGTGTCGGGACGATGAGGGTGTTCCCGGGAATGGTGGTCTTGCCCTGTTTCGGAACGACCTGGGTCATGGGCCGATCGTCGTGGCAGCCGGCGGCCACCGCGAGTCGACCTCACCCATGTCAGTGCAGCGGGACCTCCCAGGTCACGGTCGTCCCGCTGTCCGGAGAGGACTCCACCCGGCACCGGCCGCCGGCCGCCGCCGCCCGCTCCTCCAGGTGGAGGAGCCCCCGCCGGGTGACTCCCCGGGGGATACCGCAGCCGTCGTCGGTGACCCGGAGCCGCAGGCCCCCCGGGTGGCGGTGCAACTCGACCGCCAACGACCGCGCGCCCGAGTGGCGCACCACGTTGGACAGCGCCTCGCGCAGCGCGGCCCGCGCGTGGTCGGCGACCACCACGGGCACGTCGTCGCACCCACCCACCAGGTCCAGGGTCGGGGTGAGGTCGAGCAGGCCGGCCGCCGTGGCCACCTCGGCCCGCACCGAGTCGGACAGGTCGACGGCGGCGCCCTGGTCGGCCGGGTCGGTGGACCTCAGCTCCCGGACGGTGTCCCTGATCTCGCCGATCGTGCCGTCCAACTGCTCGACGGTGTCGACCAACCGGGCCTCGTCCGCCGGGTCCAGCCGGCCGGCGAGCCGCCTGCCGAGCAGGTCGAGCTGCACCCCGGCCGCGTAGAGCCGTTGCACGATGACGTCGTGCAGGTCGCGGGCGATGCGCTCCCGCTCCTGGTAGACCGCCACCCGCTGGCGGGCGGTCGAGCCCTCGGCGAGCACGATGGCCAGCCCGGCCTGGGCGGCGAAGGCCGCCAGCACCTCGACGGTCGTCGGCGCGAACGGCCTCGCACCCCGCCACCGGTAGACCGCGAGCGCCCCCAACCGCCGCTCCCGCGTGCCGAAGGGCGCGACCGCGAACGGGCCGTACCCGCGCAGCTGCGGCGGCACGAACGGCGCCGTGCTCGGGTCGGCCGTCACGTCGTCGACGACCATCGGTACCCGGCGCCGCGCGACCCTGGAAGCCACCGACCGGGGCGAGAGCACCGCGCCCATCGGGTCGCGCACCCGCCCGGCGGAGTTGCGGTCGGCGTGGGCGGCCTCGACCGTCAGGCTGCCGTCCTCGGCACGCACCATGACCAGGCACAGGTCAGCCTCGGTGAGAGCGGCGGCCCGCCGCGCGACCAGCGGCAGCACCGCCTCCGGCTCGTCGTGCGACATGGCCGCCGTGGTGATCTCGGTCGCCGCGGCCAGGGTGTCCCTGGCGAGAGTGGAGTCCATGGCAGCGGCCACGCTACTCGCCCCCCGTGTTCTGCCGGGGGATGCTCACGCGGTCACCCGCCGCGCTGGCCGCTCCCACGGTGCGCGCGCGATCCGAGCCGGCCAGCACCAGGAGGTCGAGGTCCTGGTACTCGCGCACCGCCCCGGAACGCACCTCGACGACCAGGTCGGCGTCCAGCACCTCCTCCGGCCGGTGGGTGACGTGCACCACCGTCCGACCCGCGAACTCGGCGCGCAGCCCGCGCAGCACCTCCCGGGAGGTGCTGGCGTCGAGGTGGGCGGTGGGCTCGTCCAACAGCACCAGCCCCGAGTCGGGGGCGGCGAGGACCGCCCTGGCGATCCCCAACCGCGCGGCCTCACCCCCGGACACGCTGAGACCACCACTGCCGAGCACCGCGTCCAACCGGTCACCCCAGTCGGGGAGGCCGGCGACCGCCAGCGCGCGCCGCAGCTCGGCGTCCCCGGCCTCGGGCCGGGCGACGCGGAGGTTCTCCCGCACGGAGGTGGACACCAGGGCGGGATCCTGCGGGCACCACGCCACCCGGTCGGGCAACCGGGCGACGCCGGTGCGCGGCGGCACGAAGCCCAGCAGGAGCGCCAGCAGGGTGGACTTCCCGGCCCCCGACGGTCCGAGCACCGCCACGTGCGCACCGGCGGGCAGGCGCAACGTCACCTCCCGCAGCACCGGCTGGCGGTGTCCGGGCCACCCCGCGTCCACGTCGCGCAGCACCACCTCGCCGTCCGGGGACGGCACCGCCGCCGCTCCCCCCGCCGCGGCGACCCCGTCCGCCTCGGCCGCACGCCACACCTCGTCGAGGCGACGCTGGGCGTCGCGCAGCGCACCCGCCTGGGTCACGGCGGGCGGGACGGTGGCCACGACCTCGGCGACCGCCAGCGTGGACAGCACCAACACGGCGACCAGCACCGGGTTCAGCTCCCCGGCCGACGCCGCCGAGGCGCCCAACCACAGGTTCGCCAACGCGGCGGCGCCGACGACGGCGGTGAGGACGGCGGACCCGGCACCAGCGCCAAGCGCGGCCCGCGCCGCCTGACGGCCGAGCTCGCGGTCGTCCTCGGCCAGCTCGGCGCGACGCCGTCCGGCGGCGCCGACGGCGACCAGGTCGGCGGCGGAGTCCAACAGGTCGAGGACGCCGACCGCGACGCGGCGCCGCCCCGCCGCCACCCGCCGCTCGG
>NZ_AGVX02000503.1 GCF_000239155.1 Actinoalloteichus spitiensis RMV-1378 | reverse complement strand
CCCCCCGCCGGTAGGCCAGCAGGCCACCGTCGGGGTCGGTGGTGTCGGCGAACAGGTCGAGCAGCACCGGCAGGAGCGCCCGCTGGATCGACGCCCGCCGCGACACCCCCTCGGTGAGCGCCCCGATGTGGCGCAACGCGCCTTCCGGGGAGGTGAACCCGAGGGCGGCCAGCCGGGCGGTGGCCTCGTTCGGGGTGAGCCGCAACGCCTCGGAGGGCACCCGGGCCACCGCCTCCAGCAGCGGGCGGTAGAACAGCTTCTCGTGGAGTCGGCGGACCCGGGCGGCGTGCCGGCGGAACTCCGACAACAGCACCTCCCCCGGATCCCGCCGACCGTCCGAGCGCAGGCCCGCCGCCCTGGCGAGCCAGCGAAGACCGGAGACGTCGTCGAACGCCGGGAACAGGTGGGTCCGCAGCAGGCGCTGGAGCTGGAGCCGGTGTTCGAGCACCCGGAGGAAGCAGTACGACTCGGTGAGTTCGGCGGCGTCGACCCGCCCGACGTACCCGCCCGACCCCAGCGCGCCCAGCCCGGGAACCGTTCCCGGGACCCGCAGTGCCTCGTCGGAGCGGCCGTGCACCAGCTGGAGGAGCTGGACGGCGAACTCGACGTCGCGCAACCCGCCGCGCCCCAGCTTCAGCTCCCGCTCGGTGAGCTCGACGGGCAGGTTGTCCTCCACCCGCCGCCGCATCTCCTGGACGTCGGCGACGAAGTCGTCCCGGTCGGCCGCCGTCCACACCAGTGGCGTGACGGCGTCGAGGTAGGCGGTGCCGAGGGCGGCGTCACCAGCGACCGGCCGGGCCTTGAGCAACGCCTGGAACTCCCAGGTACGCGCCCACCTCCGGTAGTAGCTCAGGTGCCCTTCCAGTGTTCTGACCAGAGCACCCGCCTTCCCCTCCGGGCGCAGCGCGGCGTCGACCTGGAAGCAGGCCTCGCCGGCGATGCGCATCGTCTCGGCGGCGACCCTGGTCGCGGTGGCGAGGGCCCGGTGCCGTGCGCGTTCCTCCTCGTCCCCGTCCGCGCTCCCCTCCGCCGGCGCCGGTTCCGCGACGAAGACGACGTCGACGTCGCTGACGTAGTTCAGCTCACCCGCTCCGCACTTGCCCAGGGCGATGACAGCCAGGCGGAACGGCAGCTCGGCACCGGCGTCCTCGTCCTCACCGGGCGGGCCCAACACCTCCGTCACCGCGACCGCCAGCGCGGCACGCAGCGCGGCGACCGCCAGGTTGGACAGCGCCCCGGCGACCAAGCGGTACCGCTCCGGTTCCCAGCTGCTGCCGCGCTGGCTCAGGTCCGTGGCCGCGATGTCGAGCATCATCCCCCGGTAGGCGGTGCGGAGGGCCCGGACGGCCTCGATGCCCACCAGCGTGGACCGCACGGCGCCGGCTCCCGCTCCCCAGTCCGGCGCCGGGTCCGAGGGGTCCTGCGAGCGGGTGCCCGGCCCCACCGCACCCACCGAGGACCACAGCTCGGTGGTCAACTCCCGCTCGCTGGGTGGATCGTCCAGCAGGTCACCGTCGAGGCGCCGCCACTCGGTGGGGTGAGCCACCAGGTGGTCGGTCAACGCGGTGCTGGCTCCCAGCACCGCGAACAGCCGCACGGCCAGGTCGTGGTCGGTGCGCAGGGCCCGGTCCAGTTCGTGCCAGTCCCCGCCGAGGGACTCCCGCAGCCGGTCCAGACCGCGCAGCGCGAGATCGGGGTCGGCGGAGGCGGACAACGCGCCCAGGACGGGCTCCAGTCCGGGTGGAACCCGGTCGGCCTCCCACCAGCCCGCCGCCGCGAGCATCGGGTGGGTCCGGGCGTCGGTCAGGCCGAAACGGCCCAACCAGGGTGCTGGTCGCGATTCCTCCGCCATCACAGGTCCTCCAGACTGCCGTTCCCGTCGGATGCCGTGCCCCGGGGGCTCCGTCGGTTGTCCTCCACGCGGGCCTGGCGCCCTCGGCGTGCCCTCGGCCGCCCGCCGGTCCGTCGGGCAGCCGGGAGCGCCTGGTCCCGCTGCCGTCGCCACGACCGGATCCGACGTCAGACCAGGGGCAGGCGACGCGGGCCCGGTTCCCGGGGCTCGAGTCCGGCACGTCGCGCGGCGATCCGGACGAACCGGGTGACGATCGGTTTCCAGGTGGCCTCGATCTCCTCGTGCGCCTCGGCGAGCGCGGCGGCGGAGTGGGCTCGCGCCGGCGCCGCGGCGGCCAACTCCTGGTCGGCGTCGAACCAGTCGCGGACCATCTCCGGGGTCGTCTCGATGTGGAACTGCACGCCCCAGGCCGCCGTTCCCACCCGGAACGCCTGGTGCTGACAGCCCGGTGACGCCGCCAGCAGGGTGGCCCCGGGAGGAAGCCGCGTGACCGAGTCGCGGTGCGCCCGCACCACCAGCGGCATCAGGACCAGGTCCTCGAACAGCTCGTCCTCAGCGGCGGCGTCCCGCTTCGCGACGAGCGTCGGACCCGCCTGCGGCCCGTCGGGGTTCGCCTCCACCCGGCCGCCGGTGGCCGCCGCCAGCACCTGGGCGCCCAGGCCGACCGCGAAGGTCGGCAGGCCCTGCCCGACCGCGGTGAGCAGCCGGGCCCGCACGTCCACCAGCCACGGGTGCGCGATCACGTCCTCGGCGTGAACCCGCCCTCCGAGGCACACGAGAGCGTGGTACCCGCTGAGTTCGGGCACCTCCTGCCGGTCCGGCTGGACGACGTCGAGTTCGGCACCCGCGGAGCTCAGCCACTCCCCCAGGCGGGCGGGCGGATCGGACGGGTCGGGTCGCAGAACAAGAACTCGCACACTCGTCACACTGACGATGCTATGCCCGACGGCACCGGGGACACCGCGACCCCCGACACCCTCCACCACATCGAATTCAGAACGTTGCCGCAGCGGGAGGGGTGGGCGGAGGCGACGGGAGGACCTGACCTCCTGCGGGCGGCACCCGCGGAAAACGAGGAACCATCGCGTTCCAGTACCCGCGCGGTCCGGGTTCCGGGCGCGAGAACAACCCGCACCCCCAACACAAAAAAATTGGGTGGAGGAGAACCGGGAGCACCCACCAGGTGCTCAACCA
>NZ_AGVX02000504.1 GCF_000239155.1 Actinoalloteichus spitiensis RMV-1378 | reverse complement strand
GGGCGACGGCCGGGGTGCGGAGAAGGGCGGCCCACCCGGCGGAGGTCGGGAGCCGGGTGGGCCGCTGTCCTGGGGAGTGGTGCCCCGGCGGGAGCCGAGGTTCAGCGGATCAGAACGCCTCCTCGGGGACGTCCATCAGCGCGTTGTCGGTGGCGGACAGGATCTGGCGCCGCGCGGACAGCTCGGGGAGGACGTTCTTGGCGAAGAAGGAGGCGACGGCCAGCTTCCCCTCGTAGAAGGCGCGGTCCCGGGGCGTGACGTCGCCGTCCAACGCCGTCGACGCGACCTCGGCCTGCCGCAGCAGCAGCCAACCGATCAGCAGGTCGCCGGCGCTCAGCAGGAGCCGAACGTTGTTCTGCCCGACCTTGTAGAGGTTGCGCTGGTCCTCCTGCGAGGAGGTCAGGAACCCGACCATGGAGCCGAGCATGCCCTGGAAGTCCTCCATGGCCTGCGCGAGCAGCGCCCGCTCCTCCTTGAGCCGGCCGTTCCCGCTCTCGGCGTTGAGGAAGTTCTGCACCTCGGTCGCGACGTGGGCGAGCGCCTGGCCCTTGTCCCTGATGATCTTCCGGAAGAAGAAGTCCATCGACTGGATCGCGGTGGTGCCCTCGTAGAGGCTGTCGATCTTGGCGTCCCGCAGGTACTGCTCGATCGGGTAGTCGTTGAGGTAGCCGGACCCGCCGAGCGTCTGGAGGGAGAGCGTCAGCATCTCGAACGCCCGCTCCGACCCGACACCCTTGACGATCGGGAGCAGCAGGTCGTTGACGCGGGCCGCCAGCGAGACGTCCTCCCCGGTGGCGTGACCGTGGGCGATCTGGTCCTGGAAGTGGGCGGTGTACAGGTACACCGCCCGCAGGCCCTCGGTGTAGGCCTTCTGGAGCATGAGGATGCGCCGCACGTCCGGGTGCCGCGTGATGGGTACCCGGGGGGCGGTCTTGTCCGTCATCTGGGTGAGGTCGGCGCCCTGGATCCGCTCCTTGGCGTACTCGAGCGCGTTCAGGTAGCCGGTGGAGAGGGTCGCGATGGCCTTCGTGCCCACCATCATCCTGGCGTACTCGATGACCTGGAACATCTGGGCGATGCCGTCGTGGACCTCGCCGAGCAGCCAACCCTTGGCGGGCACACCGTGCTGGCCGAGGGAGAGTTCGCAGGTCGCCGAGACGTTGAGGCCGAGCTTGTGCTCGACGCCGCTGACGAAGGCCCCGTTGCGCTCGCCGGGCTCACCGGTCTCGGGGTCGAAGAGGAACTTCGGCACCAGGAAGAGGCTGAGGCCCTTCGTGCCGGGCTTCGCCTCGACGCCCGGGCCCTCGGGGCGGGCGAGGACCAGGTGCATGATGTTCTCGGTCATGTCCTGGTCGCCGGAGGTGATGAAGCGCTTCACGCCGTCCAGGTGCCAGGAGCCGTCCTCCTGCCGGATGGCGCGGGTGCGACCGGCGCCGACGTCGGAGCCGGCGTCGGGCTCGGTGAGCACCATCGTGGCGCCCCAGCCCCGGTCCAGCATCAGTTGTGCCCAGCGGCGCTGTTCCTCGGTCCCGTTCTCCCAGAGGATGCTCGCGAAGTTGGGGCCCGCCATGTACATGTACACGGCCGGGTTCGCGCCCAGGATGAGTTCACTGGCGGCCCACTGGACCGAGGGGGGGATGCCGTAGCCGCCCATCTCGTTGGGCAGGCTCAGCCGGTACCACTCGCCGTCCCAGAGCGCCCGGAAGGAGCGTTTGAACTCCTCGGGGAGGGTCACGGAGTGGGTGGCCGGGTCGAAGGTGGTGCCCTCCCGGTCCCCCACGGCGAACGAGTCGGCCAGCGGGCCGACGGCGAGGTTGTTCAGTTCCTCGAGGACGCCACGGCTGGTCTCCTCGTCCGCCTCGGCGAAGGGGCCGGTGCCCAGCAGCCGCTGCACCCCGAACACCTCGAAGAGGTTGAACTCCAGATCCCGGACGTTGCTCTTGTAGTGACCCATGCCCTTGCTCCCGGTCTCAGGCGGTGCTGGTCGGGCAGGCACTCCTACCCGTCGGTAACAACAGCGTATTACCCGCCGGTAACACGGGCAAGCGTCGAGTCGATCACGACTGGCTGGCAACCCTCGGGGTACTAACCCGGTCGGGCACACTTTTACTCACCTGTTCAGGTGTCCAACGGGAGATTCGACGCAATGAGTGAGAGCGACAGAGCCCTCTACTACCTCATCGGGACTACCGGGTTCCCGAACTACGGCGACGAGATGATCGCCGCTACCTGGCTGCGACACCTCCGGCAGGTCGCTCCGGACGCCGATGTCTGGCTCGACTGCCCCAGCCCAGGGCCGGCCCAGGTGCTCCTCGGCCACCTGCACCCGAGGGCTCGGTTCACCGACACCCTCTGGCGGTTGTGCTGGGAGGCTCCCGGCGAGGAGCCGTGGCAGGTGAACGAGTTCGCCCAACGCGCCGTCAACGATCCGGGCATGGCTCCCCGCTGGGCCGCGGGCATCCAGCTGGCGCACCGGGCGGACGTCCTGCACATCATCGGCGGCGGCTACGTCAACGGTGTGTGGCCGCGCCACGTCGGACTGCTCGCCGGGATGGTCTCCGTGGCGCGCCGGTCCGGTGCCCGCACCGCGATGACGGGCGTCGGCCTGTGGCCGGCCCCCGAACACGGGGAGACGCTGATCCGCGAGCTGGCCAACCGGTTCGACGTGGTCGACGTCCGCGACGCGCCCTCCGCCCGGCTGCTCGAGAAGGCGGGCGCGGTCAGCCACACCTGCGACGACCTGTTCTTCGACCTCGGTCCCCACCTCTACCGGGCCGACGAACTGCGCGAGTTCATGGTCTGCGTCCAGTCCGACCTGCTCAGGGTCAGCGTTCCCGCGCTCGCCGCGTTCGTCACCGACACCCTGCGCGCCTGGGACGTCCCGCCGGACCGGCTCGGCTTCGTGGAGTGCATCCCCCGGGTGGACCGCGACGTCTTCGCGCTGGTCGAGTCCGAGTTCCCCGGGGTGCGGATGTACCCGTTGGCGGAGGTGCTCGACCACGGCATGCCCGCCGCCGCCGGGCAGACCTGGTTGTCGACCCGGTTCCACCCCCACCTGGTCGGGGCGGCCGTGGGAGCGAACGGCGTCGCCGTGAGCGTCAACCCCGACTACTACGCCACCAAGCACCGGTCGCTCACCGACCTGGGCAGTGGCTGGACGCTGGTCGAGAACCTCGAGGAGATCCCGACCCGGCCGGTGCACGGCGGGTACAGCCCCGAGTCGCTCGCCGAGTACCGGGCCGCGAAGCGCCGGGTCGCCGACCGGATCTACCCGTACCGGCGCTGATCCTCCCCGGCAGCGCCGGGACCGGGTCGCCGGGCCGGGGAGGGCGGGTGGCACCAGGAGCACCGGGCGTCGGCGCGCACGGCGGCGGGGTGCCGGGGCCGGTGCGCCGCCCTCCCCGACCCCGCGGGAGCGGACGCCGGGAGGCCCGAGATCGGCGCGGGAGGGCCGGCCCCCCGGCCTTCCCGGGTCAGTCCAGGGTGAAGGGGTCGTACCGGATGCGGTCCAAGGGTGTCCCGGCCACCAGCATCCGGGAGACGGTGGCCCGGATCATGGCGGGGGAGCCGCAGACCATCACGTCACGCTCCGACCAGGCCCCGTAGCGGGTCACCACCTCGGCGAGGGTGCCGTGTTCGGTGCCCTGCCTGGCGGGCCCGGACTCCACGACGGGCACCACGGTGAGCCAGGGGTTGCTCATCGCGAGGTATCGCAGGTTGTCCAGCTCGTAGAGGTCCTCGATGGTCCGGCCACCGAGGAAGAGGTGCACCCGGGGGTTCGTGCCGTACTGGGCCAGCTCGTCCAGCATCGCGCGCATGGGGGCGAGTCCGGTCCCACCGGCGATCATCAGGACGTCGCGACCGTTCTCCCGGTCGACGCCCATCCGGCCCATCGGAGGACCGACCCGCCAGGTGTCACCCACCTGGGTGTGCCCGACGACGGAACGGCTGACCCAACCGCCGTGGACCGACCTGATGTGGAACTCGAGGGTCCCGTCCTCGCTGGGCGCGTTGGCCGGGGTCAGGTACCTCCACAGCCGGGGCCGTTGGGGGACCTCGACGCTGACGTACTGACCGGCGCGGTAGGGGACCGGCTGGTGCGGCTGCACCCGGACCACGGCGAGGTCCCAGCTCAACCGCTGGTGCTCCACGACCCTGGCGTTCCACCAGGCCGGGTTCTCGTCGGCCTCGGCCGCGTTGTGCATGGTGGTGGCCATCATCGTGTAGGCCTCGGCCCACGCGAGCTCCACCTCGTCGGTCCACACCGGACCGGCGTACCGCTTGATCGCCGCCAGCAACGCGGTGCCGGTCGCCTCGTAGTGGCTGGCGATCACCCCGAACTTGCGGTGGTCGCGGCCCAGCTGGCGGAGGAACGGCACGAGGTCGTCCGGCCGGTCGATCATCTGCACCGTGTGCACCAGGGCGCGGAGCAGCCTGCTCCGCTGCACCTCCATGTTGGCGGGAAACAGCTCACGGGTCTTGGGCGCGAGGCTGAAGAGCATCCCGTAGAAGAACCTCGCCACGTCGTCGGCGTACGGCTCGACGGCCGCGTAGCTTTCCCGGATCAGGCGCACGGTGGCGCTGACCCCCGAGGCAGATTCCGGTCGCGAGGGAGGCACGGGGCTAAGCACGGCGTTCGCTGTCATAGTCCGGGCGCAGTCTTCTCCACGTCGTTCGGCGCGCCGGGCGTGACGCGCCGTTCCTTGTCAGGATCCCCAACAAGGGGGACAGTAACTCGTTCTCTGGTTGCCTGAGTCCTTGATGCCACCTTCGAGTGTCGGCATGTAACTGCGAGTACATAATGCCTGCGACGGTTGGGCGAAGGTAGGGGGTAGATCGTGGAACTTCAGAGGTCTTCGTGACACTGTGGGGCCCGTGATTCGCGAGATGCTGGTGCCAACGGGTACCGCGGACCCCGATCTGCACGAACTTGAGCTCGTCGACGCTCCTCCGACCGGGGTAGGGCCGGGCGGCTGGGGGGACGTACCGGGAACCGAGGCGACGGTGGTGGCACCGGTCCCGTCCGATCCCGAACTCACGGTGCGACACGCCTTCCCCGTGGTTCCGGCGGCAGCGCCGCCCGCTCCCGCCCCGGCCGCCCCGCCGGAGTCCGCCACCGGGCACCCCCTGCCCGGTTCCCGAGGCGAACACCTGCTCCAGGAGCGGTACGGCACCGAGCGGCGCGCGCGGCGCTTCTACCAGGAGCAGATGCTCGACCGGCTCAACGACGAGATGACGCGGTTCGTCGGTCGGATGGAGATGGCCTTCGTGGCCACCGCCGACGGGGCTGGGGAGTGCGACGCCTCGCTGCGGTCGGGCCCGCCGGGCTTCATCCGGGTGCTCGACCCGTACCACGTCGCCTACCCCGAGTACCGGGGCAACGGCGTCATGGCCAGCCTCGGCAACATCGAGGAGAACCCGCACGTGGGGATCCTGATGCTGGACATGGTCCAGGACCTCATCGGGCTGCATGTCAACGGTCGCGCCAGCGTGGTCGAGGACGCCGAGCTGCGGGCCAGGCACCCCGACCTGCCCGAGGACGACAACCGTGGCAGGACGCCCGAACGGTGGGTCGTCGTCCGGGTCGAGGAGGCCTATGTCCACTGCCGCAAGCACATCCCGCGGATGATGCCGGTGCCACGGGACCGATCCTGGGGTACCGACGACGCGCGGCGCAAGGGTGGCGACTACTTCGAGGCCAAGGGGGACGACCGGCCCTGGCGACCCGTTCCGGACCGGCACTCGGAGCCCGCCCCGGGGTGAGGCACCGCCCCGTCGCCGGACGGGTTCTCCCGCCCCCGCCGAGTGGCGGGGGCCACGACCGTGAGCGGCGCTCCCCGGCCGGCTCGGTCGATTCGGACATCCTGGTCCCGGGTCTGTCAGACTTGAGGGGGTAGGAGCGAGGGGGACCAGGGTGAACCCGACACGCATGCACGGCTCGACGGCCGTGGACGGGCCGGAGCGGCCCGGCCGGCCGGAGACGAACGCCGACCCCCGCGGGGCGGCGGCGGACAGTGTCGAGCGCGAGCTGACCATCCTCTTCCGCCGAGCCAAGCAGAGCGCGGCCAGGCTCGCGTCGCAGATCCACGTCGAGTTGGAGCCGGCCGCCTACGGGACCCTGTCGATGATCGCCGAACGCGGCCCCGTCCGGGGGACCGACGTCGTCGACCTGCTCAACCTCGACAAGTCCACCATCAGCCGGCAGTTGAGCAAGCTGGTGGAACTGCGGCTCGTCGAACGGGTGCCGGATCCCGTCGACGGCCGTGCGCGTCGCGTCCAGCTCACCGACCTGGGGGCGAGGCGGCTGCGGGAGGTGCGGGAGCGTCGGCGCCAGCGGCTGGACGAACAGCTCGCCGAGTGGCCGACCTCGGACCTCACCGAGTTGGCGCGCCTGCTCAACCGGCTGAACGAGGCCTTCTGAGCGGATCCGCTCGGGGTGGGGCAGGGCCGGCACCCTGTCGCCACCGCACCCCTCAGCCGGCGAGCGCCGTTCGCAGCCACGGCCGCACCACGGGGAGCACGGCGTCGGGGAGCATCGCGCCCAGGTGGTCGAGCCCGTCGAGCAGCGCCACGTCCCAGCCGGCCTCCTCCAGCGCGGCGCGGCCTCCGGCGAGCCTGCCCGCGATGTCCACCGTCACGCCGCCCCAGGACTCCGGGTAGACGATGGTGTCGGCGGTGCCGGCGAAGCAGAGCCGGGGGCAGCGCACCGACGTCGACGCCGCCCGGTCGTCGAAGCCCGCCAGGGCCTCGTACAGGGTGACGAACTGGCGTGTCCGCTCCGGCGGGGCGGAGATCTCGACCGACTCCCAGTTCGCTTCGCCCTCGTCGGGGGCCTGCTGGTGCCCGCCGCCGGCACCACCCGCCCCGGCGCGCCGGTGGGCGGCGGCGGTGACCTCGAGCATCTCGGCGTAGGGGCCGTTCAGCGCGGGGAAGCCGCCCATGACGAGCGCGGAGAGCCGGTCGGTCCTGATCGCGAGCTGGAGCCCGGCCAGGGCGAGCCAGGAGTAGCCGTAGTAGGCGAAGCGCTCCGCGCCGACCGCGTCGGCGACGGCGAGGATGTCGGCCGCGATGTTGCGCGGGGTCAGCGAGGTGGGTTTGGGCCGGCTCAGGACATGGCCCTCGTAGTCGAAGGCCACGACGCGGAAGGCGTCGCTGAGCCCGTCGACCAGCTGGCGTCCCAGCGCGGGCTCGGCGCCCCACCTCCGCATCTCCTCGGCCCGCTCCCCGGTGACCGGGGTCGGGTTCACCGGGAGCAGCACGGTGGGGCCGCCGCCGGTGATCTCCAGGTCGAGGCGGCTGCCGTCGTGCATGGTCACGTGCGTCATGGTGTGGCGCTCCCTGCTGCCGGGCCGAAACCCTTTACGGCGTACGGTGATGTGGGGGCGACAATACATTACGACGTAAGGAGATGTGGTGGCGGTCTTCGGGGGTCGTGGCGAACCGGACGTGACGATGCGGCTGTTGTGGGCGGAGGACGGCGGCGGGCCGGCGCGGCCCGCACCCGGGCCCAGGCAGAGCCTCACCGTGGCGGCGATCCTCGAGGCGGCGATCGGCCTCGCGGACGAGGAGGGTGTGTCGGGGCTGTCGATGCGGGCCGTCGGGGAGCGGCTCGGGCGGTCCGCGATGGCGCTCTACACGTACGTTCCGGGGAAGGCCGAGCTGCTGGACCTGATGTACGACCAGGCGCACGCCGACTTCTCCCGCGCGTGCGAGGAGGCGGCGGACTGGCGGTCTGGCGTCGTGGCGTGGGCGGTCGAGCTGCGCGACCTCTACCTCCGCCACCCGTGGGTCCTCCAGGTCTCGCACGCCCGCCCGGTCCTCGGGCCGCACGAGCAGGCTGTCCTCGAGGCCCTCGCTGGGCTCCTCCTCGCCACCGGACTGCCCGGCCGGGTGCTGCGGGGAGCCGTCAGCGCCCTCTTCCACCACGTCCGGGGTTCCGCGCGAACGGCGGCCGAGGCCGCCCGGGGC
>NZ_AGVX02000505.1 GCF_000239155.1 Actinoalloteichus spitiensis RMV-1378 | reverse complement strand
TGACGAGCCGGTTGCCGCCGCCGCGTCCGCGGGCGGCGGCGCTCATCATGTCGAAGGTCTCCACGCAGTAGGGCCACAGTTCGCCGCGCCACAGCTGGAGGAGCGCCGTGGTGGTGGGGGCGGTGCGGGCTCGGGCTCGGAGCGCGGCGCAGCGGTCGGCGGCGGTGTCCAGGTAGGACGGGAGGCGGCGGTGGGCGATGCGGAGACGGAGGCGGAACGCCGTCACCAGCGGCACCACCTCCCGCAGGGTCGCCCAGCGGCGCAGCGGAACGAGAGGGACCGGTGTTCCGGGTGGGATGCGGCCGAACACGGCGGAGACGGTGTCGGCCATCTGGTCGACGGTGCGGCCGAACGCCGTGCCGAGGGACAGGCTGGTGGAGAGGTTGAGGTAGAAGCGGCCGCCGATGTTCCCCCAGGTGGGGTGCCCCTGGCAGGAGGGGATGCCCATGGTGCGCAGCATGAAGACCTGGACGAAGGACCAGGTGGCGGGGGTCATGACGCTGGGGATGGCCTCGCCGAGGTTGGCGTTGGTCCAGAGGTAGTCGCCGAGGCGGCTGTCGTTCCACTCCGCACGCGGGATGGCCGCCTCGCCCGCCGCTTGGTGGGGCGGCCGAGGGGAGCTGGTGGCCGGTGGGTGGCCCTCGGTTGCCCGCGTCCTGGTGGTGGTGTCCTCGGTCGTCGCGGAGGAGGGGGACCCGGTGGGTAACGGGGGCGTGGGTAGTCCGGTGATGGGGCGGGCCTGGAGCAGGTGGAGGGTGCCGTCGTCGTCGAGCGCCCACTCGACGTCGCTGGGGTGGTCGTGGAGTGCGTCGACGCGCCGTGCGAGGTCGGTGAGCCGGGTGATGTCCTGCTCGGTGAGCACGGGGGCGTGGACGAGGTGGTCGTCGATGGCCTCCTCGCGGACGCCGCCGTCGACGGGGACGGTGCGGACGGTCTTGGCGCTGGTCGTGTGGTGGCGGGTTCGCCCGGTGCGCTGGTCGACGATGACGGTGTCGGGGCTGACCTGGCCGGACACCACCGACTCCCCCAGGCCCCAGGAGGCGTTGATGACCAGTTCGTCGCGGCTGCCGGTGAGCGGGTTGGCGGTGAACAGCACGCCGGCGGCGCGGGCGGGGACGAGGAGTTGCACCACGACGGACATGGCGACGGTGGCCGGGTCGACGTCGTGCCGCTCGCGGTAGGCGACGGCCCAGGGTGTCCACAGGGAGGCCCAGCAGCGGGTGAGCGCGTGGAGGAGGTCCCGTTCTCCCCGCACGTTGAGGACGGTGTCCTGTTGGCCGGCGAAGGACAGCTCGGGCAGGTCCTCGGCGGTGGCGGAGGAGCGGACGGCGACGGGTGGGGTGTCGGGCGCGAGTTCCCGGTAGGCGGTGGTGACCGCGTCGGCGACCTCGGGGGAGTTCCAGGAGTTCGAGGTCAGCCTCAGCGGTCTCC
>NZ_AGVX02000506.1 GCF_000239155.1 Actinoalloteichus spitiensis RMV-1378 | reverse complement strand
CAGGCGGATTCCGGGGCCCGGTCGGTGGAGGGGAGCCGACCGGGCCCCGTCGCCGGCTCAGGGCCCGGACGCCCAGGCGGTGGCCACCACCTCCCGGAACGGCCGGGGTGGACGCCCGGTGAGGTCCTCGACGACGGTGGTCGTCCGGTCCTCCGCGCCCGCCGCGATCGCCGCGTCCATCGCCGCGAGGAGGGCGGCGAACTCCGGCGGGACACCGGCGCCGACGAGCATCCCGGTCAGCTCGCTGACGCTGGCACGGCGGTGGCGGACCGGGCGCGGGCCGACCTCGCCGAGGATCGCGGCGACGTCGTCGTAGCTGAGGCCCTCCGGCCCGGTGATGACGTGGTCGGTGTTGTGGGGTGTCGGGTCGAGCAGGGCGGTCACCGCCACGTCGGCGATGTCCTCGGCGGCGACGAAGGCCACCCGGCCGTCTCCGGTGGCGCTGACGATCTCCCCGTGGTCCCTGGCCGACCGCGCGTGGGGGTGGCGGCGGCCGGTGAAGTTCTCCATGAACCAGGACGGCCGGAGCACCGCCCACTCGGGGAAGAGCTCATCCAGGCGGGCGTGCACGGCGCCCAGTCCCGGGCCGGCCGCCGGGACGGCGGACGAGCTGAGCAGCACCACCCGGCGGACGCCGCCCCGGGCCGCGAGTTCGAGGAACGGTCCCACGACCGGCATCGGGTCGGGGTCGCCCACCGGCGCGACGAGGTACACCGCCTCGGCCCCGCCGAGGGCGTTCCGGTGGGTCGAGGCGTCGTACCAGTCGAAGCGGACCCGATGCCCGGTCCCGTTCCTGCTGGCGACGCGGTTCGGGCACCCCCGTTCCCCCAGTTTCCTGGCGACCAGGCTGCCCGTGGTGCCGGTGCCACCGAGGACGAGGACGCTCACCGCTCGGCTCCCTCGGCGGTCCCGGGGTGGAAGGCCAGCGGGTTCCAGTAGTCGCGGTGGTGCTGGATGCGCCCGTTCCGGGTGGTGAGCACGCTGACGTACCGCGCCTGGTACGGCCGACCTGTCGGCACGACGACGCCGTGGGCGGTGAACTCGACGATGATCGTCCCGGGGTCCTCCGTCCGGTGCGTGACGGTGTCGCTGATCTCCCGCACGTCGAGCCGGCTCGGGTAGTCGCGCAGGTACTCCTGGATCGCGGCTCGTCCGTCGAGCCGGTCGGGCGCTCCGGGTGGCGCGAAGGGCAGTTCGAGCACGGCGTCGTCGGCGTAGAGGTCGACGTATCCGGCCATGTCGCCGGACAGCAGGGAAGCCACTCCCCGGTGGAGGATGTCGACGGGATCGTCTGGCACGGGTGGTCCCTTCGTGGTCGTGTTCCGAACCGATAGGATCCGGACTGACAGTCCACTACAGTAGCGGACCAACGGTCCGATTTCGAGGGGGTCCCCGGTGCGCGCCGACGCCGAACGGAACCGAGAAGCCGTCCTCCGGGCCGCCGGACGGCTCTTCGACGCGGCCGACGATCCCGAGCAGGTGTCGATGGACGCCATCGCCGCCGAGGCCCGGGTGGGCAAGGGCACGCTCTTCCGCCGGTTCGGCGACCGGGCGGGCCTGATCCGGGCGCTCTACGAGGAGCGCGCGGAGCGGCTGCGCACATCCCTGGCGCCAGATCCCACGCGGAGCCCACTGGAGAACGTCACGCTCCTCATGACCGCCACCCTCCGCTTCAAGACCGAGAACCGCGCCCTGGCCCGCGCCCTGGAGAACCAGGGAGGCGGGAGCCCGTACACCAACGCCGGCTACGACCACTGGCACCGCCAACTCGCGGAGCTGATCGCCGAGGCGCGCGGCCCGGAGGCCGCCGACTTCCTCGCCCACGCCCTCCTCGCGGCGGTGCGCAGCGACCTCGTCGCCCACCTCGACGACTGGCCGGCCGAGCGGGTACGAGCCGGCGTCGCGACCCTGGTCGCCTCGGTGGTGGGCCAGCCCACCGCGAGGCCGGCGCCGCCGGACACCGCCGACCACCCCCAGCCGGAGGACGCGGGGACGCCGCGCCACGCCTGACCCGGCCGGGCTCGACCACCGGCACCCTGACGATCACTCGTTCCGAACACCGATACCGCCATACGAGTGAGACCGAGGGCGGCACGTCGTTTGAACCTCCGCCATTGTGATTACTTCCAGTAGCTAAACCGCCAATCACGTTGTCATCCTGTTGGGTTTTTGCAACACTTTCACCCCATGAGCCCAGTGCGGCGGGGAGCCAGTCGGCCGATCCACAACCGACTGGCCGTGCTCCGGGCGGAACGCAGGATGAGCAGGACGGAGCTGGCGAGGGCGGTGGAGGTCAACCCGCAGACGGTCGGAGCCCTGGAACGGGGCGACCACTACCCGAGCCTGGACCTGGCGATGCGGATCTGCGAGGTCTTCGACCTCCCCGTGGAGGCCGTGTTCAGCCGCGAACCGTTCACCCCGCTGTCGCGGGAGGTCTACCGCCCGGTGAGGAGCGAACAGTGAAGGGGATCGCCGACAGGGCACGGGAGTGGGGTGAGCGCAGCGCCGAGGCGCAACGCCGGTGGCGGGAGCGGCAGGCGTCCTGGTTCCCCTCACTGCGGCCGAGGAGGCGCCGCCGCGCCGTGGTGCTGTGCCACGCCGTGCTGGCCGCCGCCCTGGTGCTGACCACCGCGTCGGTCGACGCGCTCGACGGCGCGTTCCTGCTCGTCTACCTGCCCGTCTACCTGCTGTGCGTGCTCAGCTGGTTCCTGCTGCGGGTGCTCACCAACACCATCGCGGAGTCCACGGCGACCACCCTGGACGAGTGGGAGCGGACGCTGCGGGACCGCCTGACCCACGTCTCCTTCCAGTTGGTGATCCCCGCGAACGTCTGCGTCGCGGCCTACCTGGTCATCACCGCCGACTCGCCGCGTTCGGCGGTGAGCGGGGCGGCGGTGCTCGCGGCCGTGACGTTCCTGTTGGCCTGCCTGCCCACGGTCCTGCTCGCCTGGATGCTGCCGGACGAGGATGCCGACATCGTCGACGTCCCACCGCCGCCGCCGCTGGCCCACTCGGACCAGACCCGGCCGGACCGGCCAACGCCGCCCGGGACGGGGACGGACCGCGACCGGGCGAGCACCAGCGGCCCGCGCGAGGGGCAGCCCGTGGGCATCGGCCACTGAGCGCGGGGGGCCGTCGACGCGGTCCGCGTCCGGCCACGCCCGCCATCCCGGCTCCACCCGCACGCGGGGAGCCGCCACATGGACCCGCCGGCGAACAAGACCGGCCTATCTGGGGAGAGGAATTGGTGTGACCCCATCGACGTTGGAGTTCGACCGGCTGACCAAGAGGTACGGGGAACGTACCGCGCTGCGGGAGCTGAGCTTCTCCGTCGCCGCGGGCGAGCTCTTCGGCTTCGTCGGCAGCAACGGCGCGGGCAAGACCACCACGATGCGCATCGCCCTCGGCGTCCTGGCCAGCGATTCGGGAGCCGTGCGGTGGAAGGGTACGGAGGTCGACCTCGCGGTGCGCAGCCGCATCGGCTACATGCCGGAGGAACGCGGTCTCTACCCGAAGATGAAGGTGGGCGAGCAGCTGGTCTACCTGGCGCAGATCCACGGGCTGGGCAGCCGTGCCGCGCGGGCGGCGATGGAGGCCTGGACCGAGCGGCTCGGCGTGGCCGAGCGTCGCGGTGACGAGGTCCAGAAGCTGAGCCTGGGCAACCAGCAGCGGGTCCAGCTGGCCGCCGCGCTGGTGCACGACCCCGAGGTCCTGATCCTCGACGAACCGTTCTCCGGTCTCGACCCGGTGGCCGTGGAGGTCATGAGCGGGGTCCTGCGGGAGAAGGCCGCCGAGGGCTGCCCGGTGGTCTTCTCCAGCCACCAGCTCGACCTCGTCGAACGGCTGTGCGACCGGGTCGGCATCATCCGGGGCGGCGAGATGGTCGCCTGCGGCACCGTGGAGGCGCTGCGCAGCCAGGGCAACCGCCGGGTGCTCGTGGTGGCACCCCGGGCTGGTGCGACCTGGGCCGAGGGCGTTCCCGGAGTGACCACCCTGGAGGCCGAGAGCGGCCGGTTCCTCGTCGAGCTCGACGACTCCGCCGACGACCAGGCGCTGCTGCGCGCCGCGCTGGCCACCGGCCCGGTCCACGAGTTCGCCACCCAGCAGCAGACCCTCACCGACCTGTTCCGCAACGTCGTCACCCAGGAGGTCGCAGCATGACCGCCCCCACCGAGAAGCAGCAGGTGGGCGCGGCCCAGGGCACCTGGTTGGTGGCCCGCCGCGAGATCACCACCCGCGTGCGGTCGAAGGCATTCATCTTCGGCACCCTCGCGATCATCGTCGCGATCGGCGCGTACATCGCGCTCATCTCCTTCCTGGGCAACGGCGAGAGTTCCAGCCGGGTGGGCGTCACCGCCGACACGGCGGTGCTCGGCGAACAGCTCACGGTCGCCGGGGACGCCCTCGGGCAGACCATCGAGGTGGAGGACGTCACCGACGCCGAGGCCGCGGAGCAGCGCGTCCGGGACGGGGATCTCGACGTCCTGCTCACGGGAACCCCCGGGGAACCCGTCGCGGTGGTCGACGAGGAGCTCGACCTCCAGCTCAACGGCATCCTCACCGGTGTCGTGCAGCAGCAGTCGCTGAACGAACGGATCAGCGAGGCAGGCCTGGACCCGGTGGAGGTGCAGCAGGAGGTCGCTGCCACCACCGTCGAGGTGCGGGCGCTCGGCCAGGCCGACGAGGACCGAGGTCAGCGCCTCATGCTCGCCATCGCCTCCGCCTTCCTCCTCTACATGGCGGTGATCATGTACGGGTCGATGGTCACGATGGGCGTCATCGAGGAGAAGGCGAGCCGGGTCGTCGAACTGCTGCTGTCGACGCTGCGGCCCTGGCAGCTCATGCTGGGCAAGGTCCTGGGCATCGGCACGGTCGGGCTGATCCAGATCGCCGCGATCGGAGCCGTCGGCGTGGTCGCGGGCACCGCGCTGGACGCCTTCACCCTCCCCGGCGCGGCGGTGCTGACCGTCCTCTCGACGGTGATGTGGTACCTGCTCGGGTTCCTCTCCTTCGCCGCGCTCTTCGCCAGCGCGGGTTCGCTGGTGTCGCGGCAGGAGGACGCCAGTAGCGTCACCACGCCCATCACCCTGCTGGCGGTGCTGCCGTTCGTCATCGGCTTCCCCCGCCTGATGAGCGACGCCAACGACACCCTGACCACCGTGTTGTCCTACATCCCGCTGTTCTCGCCGACCCTGATGTCGACCAGGACCGCGCTGGGCGTGGCCGAACCGTGGGAGATCGCCCTGGCGGTCGCGCTGTCTGTCGCCGCGACCGGTGTCATCGTCTGGATCGGCGGGCGGTTGTACAGCAACGCCGTGCTCCGGACGGGCAGCCGGGTCAAGCTCCGGGACGCGTTGCGCGGCTGAGCACCGGAAGAACGCCAACACGGCCCGGCCGGACCACTCCGGCCGGGCCGTCGTCGTGCTCAGCGGACCGCGCCACGCCCGAACCCTCGGCACTGGCCCACCGAGGCCGGACGACGGGTGGGAGGGCCGGAGCGGGGCGTTGGGCCCAGCCCCCGGAGGTCGGCGGGGAGGTCGACCAGCGGCGGGGGAGCACGTCCCCTCGGCCGGTGGTCCCCGGCCCGGGCCGGCGGGGGGACCGCTGGGGCAGGCGTGGCGCGGGCTGGCTGCCCGCTCCCGGCACCGGAGGGCGGCCCTGCGCCTCCGCCTGGCCGAGCCGGCCCGCCGGGGGCTCCGCGCCTCGGTCGGAACACGCGTGGGCCCCTCAGGACTCCCGACACCCTGAGGGGCCCACGGCACGTCCGCCGACGTGGAGAAGTGCGGCTCAGCGCTCGTCGATGGCCACGAACTCGCGTTCGGTGTAGCCGGTGTACAGCTGGCGCGGCCGGCCGATCTTGCGCACCGGGTCGTTGATCATCTCGCGCCACTGGGCGATCCAGCCGGGAAGACGGCCGAGCGCGAACAGCACGGTGAACATCCGCGTCGGGAAGCCCATCGCCTTGTAGATGAGGCCGGTGTAGAAGTCGACGTTCGGGTACAGCTTCCGCTGCACGAAGTAGTCGTCGGAGAGGGCGCGCTCCTCGAGCTTCAGCGCGATGTCCAGGAGCGGGTCGTTCACGCCCAGCTTGCCCAGGACCTCGTCGGCGGTGCGCTTGACGATGGCGGCCCTCGGGTCGTAGTTCTTGTAGACCCGGTGGCCGAAGCCCATCAGCTTGACCCCGGCCTCCTTGTTCTTGACCCGGTTCACGAAGGTGTCGACGTCGCCGCCGTCCTTGCGGATGCCCTCCAGCATCTCCAGCACCGCCTGGTTGGCGCCGCCGTGCAGCGGGCCGAAGAGCGCGTTGATGCCGGCCGAGATGCTGGCGAAGAGGTTGGCCTCGGAGGAGCCGACCAGGCGGACCGTCGAGGTGGAGCAGTTCTGCTCGTGGTCGGCGTGCAGCACGAAGAGCAGGTCCAGCGCCTTCACCAGCGCCGGGTCGACGTCGTAGGGCTCCGCCGGCAGGCCGAAGGTCATCCGGAGGAAGTTCTCCACCAGGCCGTGGGAGTTGTCCGGGTAGAGGAACGGCTGGCCGACCGACTTCTTGTACGCGTACGCCGCGATGGTCGGCAGCTTGGCCAGGAGGCGGATCGTGGAGATCTCGACCTGCTCGGGGTCGAGCGGGTTCAGGCTGTCCTGGTAGAAGGTCGACAGCGCGGACACCGCCGAGGACAGCACCGGCATCGGGTGCGCGTCCCGGGGGAAGCCGTCGAAGAACCGTTTCAGGTCCTCGTGCAGCAGGGTGTGCCGCTGGACCTTCTCGGTGAATTCGTCGAGTTCGGTCTTCGTGGGCAGCTCACCGTAGATGAGGAGGTAGCTGACCTCGAGGAAGTTCGACCGCTCGGCGAGCTGCTCGATCGAGTAACCACGGTACCGGAGAATTCCGGCGTCACCGTCGATGTAGGTGATGGCGGAGGAGCAGGCCGCGGTGTTCACGAAGCCCGGATCCAGCGTCACCAGCCCCGTGTCCGCGAGCAGCTTCTTCACGTCAACACCCGGCGCGCCTTCGGCCGGGGAGATCAACGCCATCTCGTGGTCGCTGCCCTGGTGGCGCAGCGCAACGGAACGATGGGCATTCGCGTCGGCGGGCATGCGAGTCCCTCTCACACTCGGACGAGACGACGCGCACGCGAGTGGGATCGCCACCTCCGGCCGCAGGGGCCCGGCCGGGCTGCCACCGGTCGCACGTCAGCACCGCCTCGTCGGGGTCCTGTCGTTGCTCACGCTAGTCGCCGAATTCCCCGTCGCCTACCCGTGGTGTTCACCAGAAGGCCCAGGTGGGACCACCGTCACATGCCGTGGCCGAGTGGGGTGTGATCTGCCGCGCACCGGGGCCGGGAACGCGGTCTCCCGGGTGTCCAGGAGCGCCCCACCGCGCCCCGTGGCCGGCTCCTCGGCGACGCCCCTCCGGAACGAGAGGGGCGTCACACTCCGCGCGCGGCCGCACACCCACGGCGTCGATCCCACTCGTGTGGGTGATTGCGTCCCTCGAGCAGAGCAACCCCAGACGTTCCCCCACCTCTCCGCCTATGAGGTGACGCCGCCACCGACGAGTGAGGGGCAAAAAACGCACCGCATCCAACCTCTATTGACTACGGAACGTCGTCTCATCATTCGTTCGGCACGCCGAACTCCGAGGTCAATCACGCACAAGATCACGCTTCGCACATGTCAATCACGATCCGTAATGATCATGCTGCCGTTTCGGGTGACGACAACGGTGGATCAACGAGATAGCTTTCCTTCTGCGGCCGCAACGTGAAAAAGAATCGGAATCGGAATCACTCCAGGTTAGGTGAAACGCTGTGATCATCCTTGACTCTCTGATCAACCTGCTGGTCAACATCGGGATCGACATCCTCTGATCCAGCGGTGAACGAGGCCGGGAGATCGCGAACCGGTTCCTCAGCCCGAGGAACCCGGTCGTGGCGATCTCCCGGCGCTCGCGGGGACCTCGTCGGCCTGTCCCGGAACTCCTTGTGCCCGGACACCGCCGGACCAGCCCGGTCAGGCAGGTGTCAGGAGTTCACCCTCCACCCGGCGAGGTCCCCGGACCGGGGCGGCTGCGCCCCCGGACGCGAGCAGGTGATCGCCGCCGCCCTGGCCGCGAAACCCAGCGCGCCCTCCCAGGTCTGCCGTCCCGCCTCCCGGAGCCGGTCGGGCGAGAGCAGCTCCCTGTCCTCCAGCCAGGCCAACAGCGCGGCGCACACCGTGTCCCCCGCCCCGATGGTGTCGACCACCTCGACGGCTACCCCCGGAACGCGGACGACCTCCTCATCCCCGATCAGGGCGAGCAGCCCGTCCCCACCGAGGGTGAGGACCACGGCGGCGGGCCCGGCGGACCGCCACTCGCGGGCGGCGGCCACCACGGCGGG
>NZ_AGVX02000507.1 GCF_000239155.1 Actinoalloteichus spitiensis RMV-1378 | reverse complement strand
GGCCGCCCCGGCCCGCCGACGGTCCACACCGTCTCAGCCCCCGAGGGGGACGCCGACGGGTTCGCCGTCCCCCGGAACCACCTCGACCTCGACGGTGTCCGGCGGCAGCAGGGCGACGTCGCGGCCGGGCTCACCCGGTTCCCAGGTCACGCCGGTCTCGGGGTCGAACTGCGACGACACCTGGGTCGGCGTCTCGGGGTCGGCCCAGGCCGCGTCCCGGTCCGGACGGCCCCGAGGGTGGAGTCGGGTGCCACCACCACCCAACCGGCATCCGCCGGTAGCGGAACCCGGACCGGGAGCGCGGTCTCCTGGAGCAGCGGGCCGTGGTGCACCACCTCCTCGACGCCATCCGGCCCTCGCACGACCGTGAACAGTTCGACGTCGTCATCCGTGTCCAGTTCCCCGACGGTCGCCGTGCGCCCCCCGGGGAGGGGGAGGGTCACCGTCCAGTTCCCGAAACCGCTGCCGCTGACCATGAAGGGGTCCACGGCCTCCCAGTCGGACAGGTCCCCGATGAACCGCAGCCACTGGTCACCGGGTTCTCCTCCGACAGCGTCCGCTGGCCCGATGAAGTACTTCCGCCGGAGCTCGAGGCCGGGCGGGGACGCGGGCCCGAGCAGCTCGGGGAAGTTGTTCGGCGTGCGCTCCTCCTCCGGAACCCCTTCCAACGGGTCGGGGTCGTACGGGTAGTCCGATGCGTGCGAAAGCACGAGGGTTCCCAGTACGGGCAGGGACCCGTCGGTGCGGAACGCGTCCCGCATCATCTCCGGATCGAGGGTGGCGACCTGGACGGCCTTGCTGTCCACGTCTTCGGGCAGTTCGGTGACCGCCACCGCTCCCTGGACGTCCAGCTCCCACCAGTCCCGCTCCACCCGGGCGTCCTCGGTCCACCACCGCCGGGTCGAGACGTGCAGCTCGGACTCCGGCCGGGGATCGGTGACGAGCAGGGTGCGGTCGTCCTCGCCGAACAGGAACCCCGAGGGGGTGATCTGTTGGGTACCGGGAATGCGGTGGCCGAGGTCCTCGCCGAGGACGCGGAGCTCGCCGGTCTCCGCGTCCGGCCCGACCAGGCCGACGAGCGTGGTCACCTGGCCCTCGGCCGTGCCGGACCGTTCGCCTCGTACGAGCACGCGTTGGCCGATCACGGCCACGGTGCCGCCCGGCGTGCTGCCCGCCCACAGCACCTGGGGGTCGCCTGGGATCTCCTCCGTCCAGTCCTGTCGCAGAATCCACCAGGAAGTGGGGAACCACTCCCGCCACACCGCCAGCGCCTCGGAGGGGAGGTCGTGCGCTCCGCCGAGGTCACCCACTGACGGGTGCTCGAACCGGGGGTCCGCCAGGACCACGGGACCGGGCCGGGTCGCGAAGGGTGGCCAGAGGAACACCGCCAGCACCACCGCCAGCAGCCCGACCGTGCCGGTCGCGAGGCCGAGGCGACGGCGTCGCCGGTAGCCACGCCCCCGGGCGAGGGTCGCGTCGGCGAAGCCGGGTGGGAGCGTGCGGTCGGAGCCGGCGGGGACCAGCACCCGCCGCAGTTCGTCAACGTCCATGGGGTGTCTCCTCGGACCGGGACGCGGGGGCGTTCACCTCGGCGGGCAGGGGGGCGAGGGTGCGGCTTCGCGCCTTGATCGTCGTCCCCTGCCTGGTGCAGGACGGCGCGCAGCCGGGTGAGTGCCCGCGCGGTCTGGCTCTTGACCGTGCCCCTGGCGATCCCGAGGGCCTTGGCGGTCTGCTCCTCCGTCATGTCCTCGGAGAAGCGGAGCACGATCACCGCCCGCTGTCGGGGTGGCAGCGTGGCCAGCGCGCGGGTGACCTCGTCGCGCCGGACCACCTCGGGTTCTGGTCCGAGCTCGCCCCGGTCGCCCCGGTCCTCCCACGGCGTCTCCCGGACCCGCCGGGAGAGGCGGCGCCACCGGTTGGCCGCGGCGTTGGCGAGCGCAGCCCGCGCGTAGGCTTCAGGGGAACCGGCGACGGACCGCCACCTCGGGTACATCCGGGCGAGGACGTCCTGGAGCAGGTCCTCGGCTGCCGGGGCGTTTCCGCCGGTGAGCAGGTACGCGGTGCGCAGAAGGGCCCGCGATCTGTGGACGACGAAGTCGTGGAACTCCCGGTCCTGGCGGTTCACCGGCCGCTCCAGTCTCCTGTCAGTGGGTACATGACGGTCAGGACACCGGGAGGGCGGCGGAGGTTGCCTGTCCCGTTGTCTAGACTGCACGCAACCAGCCGATGAAGGAGATGCGCGTGGCCGAGATGACCGTCGAACTCGTCGCTGTCGAGCGTCGCCTCTGGTCCGGGACGGCGACCTCCGTGGTGGCCGAGACGACCGAGGGGGAGATCGGCATCCTGCCCCGGCACGAGCCGCTGCTCGGTCAGCTCGTCGAGGGCGGTGTGTTCCGGGTGACCACCCCCGACGGGGAGCGGATCAACGCGGCGGTGCACGGCGGGTTCCTGTCCGTGACCGGGGACCGGGTGAGTGTGCTCGCCGAGGACGCCCAGCTCTCCCACGAGATCGACATCGAGCAGGCGAAGCTCGAGGCGGAGAGCGAGGACTCGGTGATCCGGGCGAAAGCGCGGGGCAGGCTCCGGGCGGCCGGGCAGGCTGTCTGAGAAGCCGAGATACGGGCGGGCCGAGCCGTGTGGGTGATCGAGACCATCGGGGTGGGCCTGTTCGTGGCCGTGGTGGTCCTTGCCGTCCTGATCACCCGGCGGATCCGGCTGTTGCGCCGGATCGGTGGGGTCGACGTGGCCCTGCGATCGCGCGTGGACGACACGCCCCGGGGCTGGCACCTGGGTGTCGGCCACTACCGGGGCGGTGACTTCCGCTGGTACCGGGTGCTGAGCCTCCGGTCCGGGCCGGACCGGGTGTTGCGGGCGGG
>NZ_AGVX02000508.1 GCF_000239155.1 Actinoalloteichus spitiensis RMV-1378 | reverse complement strand
GGCGGCGTGGTCGGTGGCGGCGTGGTCGGTGGCGGCGTGGTCGGTGGAGTCGTCGGTGGCCTGCTCGGCTCGCTGGACGGCGGCACCGGGTCGGTCGGAGGCGGGCTGGTGGGCTGTCCGCCACCGTCGCCGGGCGGGGTGCCCGGCCGGTCGCCGCCCCCCGGCTGGCCGGGTGCGCCCGGGCCACCGGGCGGGTTGGCCGGGGGTGCCACCGGGGCCCGGTTGCGGTCCGGGTCCGCCGGCACGCCCTCGCCCGGCAGCGGAGTCACCCCGTGCCGGTAGGCGTCCGCCCAGTAGAGGACGTCCCGGACGTAGGCGTCGGAGCGGTTGTAGCGGAACACCGCCGCCGCGAGCTGGTCGGGCACCCGCAGGTCGAGGCCGCCCGAGCAGAGGTACCGGCCGGCGGCGAGGGCCGCGTCGTAGACGTTGTGCGGGCTGGCGACGCCGTCCCCGTTGCCGTCGGCGGCGTAGGCGGCCCACGTCGACGGGATGAACTGCATCGGCCCGACGGCGCGGTCCCAGACGGGGTCCCCGTCGAGCAGGCCACCGTCGGTGTCCGGGATCGCGGCGATTCCCGGGCCCCCGTTGAGCTGGGGGCCGAGGATCGGACTGAGGGTGGTGCCACCCGAGTCGACGTTGCCGCCCCTGGCGTGGCCGGACTCGATCCGCCCGATGCCCGCCAGCAACGACCAGTGCAGCCCGCAGCCGGGCTGGGTCTGGCCGAGGCTGCGCTCCGCCCGCCGGTAGGCGTCCAGCACGATCGCCGGGATGCCGAGCGGACCGTCCGGCAGGTCGTTGAAGGGGTCGCCGGGCGAGCCGGGGGCGCCACCCCGGTCCCGCAGCTCCTCGAGCAGCTCGGGGCTGACCTGGTCACCCGCTGGCAACCGGCCGCCCGCCCCGTACAACTCCCCGTCCTGTGGTTCGCGCAGTAGGTCCAGGACACCACCCGGGCCGGGCAGGGCGACGTCCCCGACCTCCTGCGCCGAGGCCGGCGCGACGTTGATCGTCGCGGTGCCCAGCGCCGCGGAGGGCATCAGCAACGCCGCGAAGGCGGTGACGACGACGGGGAGTTTCGGACGTCCGTTCGGGCCGAACAGCCATCGCGGCCGCGACCCGGTCGCCCCCTCAGGACCCCGTCCACTCAGGTCGGTCACCGGTGCCCCTCCTCCGCCAACTCCACCTGCCGGAGCCAGTCTGCCTCAGCTCACAGCAGTAGTGAACCGGCTTCCTCGTGGTCCTCGTGTGAGACGGGAGCCAGGACCACTCGTGTGGGCCGGCCCCACAAGGGTGGCCCCGGCAGGTCGACCACCCCGGCGTCCCGACGCCTCCCACCACCTCTGACCAGGGACGCGTGCGTGCTCCCCGTGGTTCCCCGCCCAGGTGGCCGCTCCTCGGAGGGGCGCGGAACCGCCCTTCCCGCCGCCGGGGGACGGCGTGAACCGGTCAGCCAGCCTTCACCTGTCGGCAACCGGTTCGTCGGAGAGCGGTGCCCGGTCGAGCGCACGAGGGACGCCCGCGTGCCCAGGCCGCGAGGGGGACCAGTGCGGTGGGCGGCGGGCTCGGACCGGAGCGGGCGCCGGGTGCTCCGGGAGGCGGCACGTCCGTGGCGGCCGACGCCCCCCACCGGCCGAGGCGGCCAGCGCGGTACGGCGGAAGGGGTGCCGTGCGGCGCCGACCCGGGAAACGACCCGCGCCGTGCGGCCTCCGGCACGCCGCAGCCGGCCCGGGCGGCACGCCGTGCGCGGCGGCACGCCGTGCGTGGCGGCACGCGGGGCGCCGGTCGTACCGGCGCCCCTCCCGACGGGAACCCGGGCGGGG
>NZ_AGVX02000509.1 GCF_000239155.1 Actinoalloteichus spitiensis RMV-1378 | reverse complement strand
CGGCTGCCGCCGGTCGTCGCGACCCACCGGTGGGAACGCCCGGGAGAGCTCCCGAGGTGCCGACCGGGTGCGACCGGATCCGGAGGTCCGGGAATCCCGTCGTCAGCCTGCGTCCCGGCCGTCACCGCGACGGTCGAGGCCATCGCGCGATCGGTCGCCCTGGCACCGCGCGACCGTACCTGAGGGCGCTCGTGCCTGTCCGGTTCGGACGCTCGCCGGGGCCGTTCGACCCCGCCTGGGGAGTCGTGGGGCCCCTGACCGGTCAGCGCCCGTTCACCCGCCCGGCGAGGAGCGTTCGGGCGTCCGCGGCCCGCCCGAGCCGGCGCGAGCGGCCGCACCCCCAGAGCCGGTCCCCTCGGCCAGGCCCCGGCCAGGTGGGGCCGGGGCCCGGAGGTGTCCGGCCGTCAGCGGCCGCTCGCGCCGAACTCGCGCAGCGAGTCACACAACACTGTTACTCGCGGGTCGAGAAGTCACCTGTGACGAAGGACGCGGGGCGGCGCGCCCGCCGGCGTCCCGTCCGGGCGGTGGTCAGCCGAGTGCCCGCCGTCGGTAGAGCACCGCCGCCAGCGGAACGGCCACCGCGATGATCGCGGTCCACCAGATGACGGCGGCCACGCCGGCCCCGTCGGCGGGCACTCCCAGCAGCAGTCCCCGCACGGCGTCGATGACGAGGCTGATCGGCTGGTTCTCCACGAAGACCCGCAGGGCGGTCGGCATGGTCTCCGGGGGGACGAAGGCGCTGCTGGCCTGCGGCAGGAAGAGCAGGATCGTGCCGTAGCCGCTGGCCGCGTCCACGCTGTTGGCCAGCAGCCCCAGCAGGGCCGCCAACCAGGCGAAGCCGAGCGCGAAGAGGACCAGCAGGCCGATCGCGAGCAGCCATTCCACCACTCCGGCGGACGGGCGGAACCCGACGAGGAGTCCGACCAGGATGAGGGTGGTCAACGAGATCAGCCCACGGGCCACCGTGGCCACCACGTGGCCGACGAGGACAGCCGAGGCGGGCATCGGCAGCGACCGGAACCGGTCCACGATCCCGTTCGTCATGTCCTGGCTCACCGAGCTGGTGGTGGACATCGCGCTGATGCCGACGCCGATGGCGAGGACCCCGGAGATCAGGTAGTCGACATAGGCGCCTCCGGTGTCGATCGCACCACCGAAGAGGTACCGGAAGATCAGCAGGATGCTGGCGGGCACGGCGACCGCCAGGACCACCTGTTCCGGGCTGCGCCTCAGGTGCCGCAACCCCCGCCCGACGAGGACGGCGCTCGCCGAGGCGGCCCGGTGGACCGGGGAGGGCAGCGGCGGGGCCGGCGTGAGCCAGGGCATCGTCTGAACGCTCATCGCCGAGCCTCCACGGGGGCGGGGCCAGTGGCCGTGCTGTCCTCGGTCATGGAGAGGAACACGTCGTCGAGGGTCGGCTTGCTGACCTCGAAGTCGGCCACCCGCACGCCGGCGTGACCCAACCGGCCGATCAGGTGGCCGAGCTCGTCGACCCCGTCGACCGGGACGCTCAGCCGGGTGTCCCCGGCACCGTGCCGTGCCTCGGACGGGAGCAGGAGGTGCGCGGCCTGACGCCGTTCGGCCTCGGTGGCGAAGGACAGGTCGAGGCGCGCGGTGCCGACCCTCCTCTTGAGCTGGTCGGACGTGCCCTCCGCGGTGATCCGTCCGCCGTTGATGAGGGCGATCCGGTCGGCCAGTTGGTCGGCCTCCTCCAGGTACTGGGTGGTGAGCAGGATCGTGACCCCGGTGCCCAGCAGCTCGCGGACGGTGTCCCAGAGGCCCGCCCTGCTCCTCGGGTCGAGCCCGGTGGTCGGTTCGTCGAGGAAGAGCACCGGCGGACCGCCCAACAGGCTGGCGGCCAGGTCCAGGCGCCGGCGCATCCCCCCGGAGTAGGTGCGGACGGGGCGGTCGGCGGCGTGGGCCAGGTCGAAGCGGTCGAGCAGGTTCTGGGCGTCCCGGCGGGCGGCCCGGCGGTCGAGGTGCCGCAGGCGGCCCATCATCACCAGGTTCTCCCGTCCGCTGAGCAGGTCGTCGAGCGTCGCGTACTGGCCGGTCAGCCCGATGGACCTGCGGACGGCGT
>NZ_AGVX02000510.1 GCF_000239155.1 Actinoalloteichus spitiensis RMV-1378 | reverse complement strand
GGGGGGCCGCCGCCAGCCGGGTGGCCGAGGCGAGCAGCACCAGGCCGGGCACGCCCAGGGCCACGGCACCGCCGCTGGCCAGGACGAGCAGCGGGACGTCGTGCTCGCCGCCGTGGACGGCCAGGCCGGGGACGGCGGCGGAGAAGGCGGGGAGCGTTCCTGGTTCGTGGCCGACCAGCGCGAGCAGCTGGTCGGGGTGGGCCAGGGCGGACTTCTCCACCGTCCCCGCGAGTTCCCCGTCGAACCGCACGGCCAGGTCCTGGTAGGGGAGGGTGGACGCGAGCTCGGCCAGCGCCGAGGACATCAGGACCTCGCCCGGTTCGGGGAAACGGGGCACGCCTGGTGGGACGGGGATCGTGGCGGGCGCGATGTCCCCTCGGGCCGGGGCCACGTCGATCCGGGTGATGGGGCGGTCGCCGACGAGGTCCGGGGTGGTGAGCACCAGCGCGCGAGCCGGGTGGGCGCGGTCGTCGGGCGGGTGTTGCCAGGACGCGCGGGCCGAGCGGTCCAGGGCGGCCGAGGGGAGGGTGACCAGCAGCGTGATCAGCGCGGTCGTGACGGCGACGCCCAGCGCGGTGAGCAGGGTCGACACCAGCGTGCGCCGGTCGGCGACCAGGACGCGCAGCGCGAGGCGGATGACGTTCACGCGCACGCCCGTTCCGCCGTGAGCCGTCCGTCCCCCAGGACCAGCCGCCGGCTCGCCAGGGCGGCCACCGAGGTGTCGTGGGTGACCAGGACGACGGCGGCCCCGGTCGTGCGAGCGGCGTCCAGCATCGCGTCGACGGTGTCCCGGCCGGCTTCGCTGTCGAGGGCACCGGTGGGTTCGTCGGCGAAGACCACCCGGGGTGAGTGCCCGAGCGCCCTGGCGACGGCCACCCGTTGGGCCTGCCCGCCCGACAGCTCCCCGGGCCGGTGGCCGGTCAGGTCGCCGAGCCCCAGCCGGCGCAGCCAGGTGCCGGCCGTCTCGGTGGCCCGCGCCCGGGAGACGCCGGCCAGCAGCAGCGGCAGCGCCGCGTTCTCCAAGGCGGTCAGCTCCGGGACCAGCATGCCGCCCTGGAACACGAAACCGAACGCCTGCCGACGCAGTTCGCTCCGCTTCCGCTCGCTGAGCGAGTCGATCCGGTGACCGTCCAGGAGGACCGTGCCCTGGTCGGGCGGCAGGATTCCCGCCAGCACGTGGAGCAGGCTCGTCTTCCCGGAGCCGGAGGGGCCGACGACCGCCACGACCTCCCCGGCCCGGATCGCGAGGTCGACGCCTCGCAGCGCCTGGGTGCGGCCGTAGCGTTTCGTCAGCCCACTGCCCCGCAACACGACGTCGCCCTGACCGGGGCGGCCGCGCTGGGCGCCGGCGTTCACCACCGTTGTCCCCTTCCATGAGGGCCCGGCGCCCCCCGATGGCGCCGGGCAGGGAAGCATCCTGCCGGTGCGGGAACGCCACCCACTTCCTCCTCATGGTCAGGAAGCCGGGTCCGCCCCTCGGCCGATCGGCCGACATCGCCCACCGGCCGGCTGACGTCCTGGGCGGCGAGCTTCCGTACCTTGGCGTGTTGTGGGTTTCCCTCCTCCGCTCACCGAGCCGGCGCCGCCGAACCCGAACCTGCGCGGCCTGCTGCGCCAGCAGTGGCCGTTGATCCTGTTCTTCGGGTGCCTGCTCACGTTCAGCGGCTACGCCTCCCTCCAGCAGGGGCCGGCCGGGACGCTGGACGCGCTCAGCGCCGCCCTGACGGCGTTGTTCGCCGTGGTGGCGCCGCGCCGCCCGGTGCAGGCCGCCCTGCTCGGCGCGTTGTCGATCGTCGCGGTCGTCCCGGTCGCCGAGGACGCGTTCCGGGACGGGCTGGAGGCCGCGGTGGCCGGCAACCTCGGGGTGAAGCTGGCGGCGGCGATGGTGTTGAGCGCCTATGTGGTGCGGTTCAGCGGCCGGCGGGTGGCCTGGTGGTGCGTGGGAGCTCTCACTGCCGCGCTGTCGGTGGTGATCACGGTGTCCGGCGGGCCGGGAGGGGAACGGGGGCTGACGACGCTCTTCCAGTTCTCCCCGATCGGCGCGCTGCTGCTCGTGGTGTCCGTGGTGACCGGCCTCTACTTCCGGAGCCGGGACAGCGAACGCCGCCACTCGGTGAGCCAGGAGGTGTCGGCGGCGCAGCAGGCGGAGCGGATGGCCCTCGCCCGGGAGCTGCACGACGTGGTGGCCCACCACGTGACGGGGATCGTCGTGCAGGCGCAGGCCGCTCGAGTGGTGGCCGCCGACAACCCCGAGGTGGCCTTGCGGGCGTTGGAACTGATCGAGCGGAGCGGCGTGGAGTCGCTGGCGGCGATGCGGCGGCTGGTGGGCACGATGCGGGGGGCGCCGGCGGCCGGTTCCTCCAACGCCACCGAGCAGGCCACCACCGACCTCGACGCGGACCTGCGGCGGCTCACCGTGGACGCGGCCCGCAACGGCATCCCGGTGACCCTGGAGATGGACCAGCTCCAGCCGGTGCCCCCCGAGCTCGGCAGGTCGGTGCTGCGGCTGGTGCAGGAGGCGATGACCAATTCGGGCAAGCACGCCGCCGCGCTGACCTCGGTGGTGGTCCGCGTGGTCGAACGGGACGGCGGCCTGGAGGTGCGGGTCACCGACGACGGCAGGGGCAAGGCCGAGAAACCCGTGGGAGGTTCCGGGGGCTACGGTCTGGTGGGCATGCGGGAGCGGGTGGAACTGCTCGGGGGACAGTTCGAGTCGGGGCCCGGCGACTACGGCGGGTGGCGCGTCTGGGCGTGGCTGCCGATCCGGGCGGACAACGACTCCGACGCCTAGCCGGCGGTTCCCCGCACCGGCAGTGAGCAGCAGACGTCTTCCGAACCGAGAGACAGCCGAGGTGCCAGTGACGATCAAGGTGCTGATCGCCGACGACCAGGAGATGGTGCGCGCCGGGTTCAGGATGATCCTGGACGCGCAGCAGGACATCGAGGTGGTGGCCGACGTCTCCAACGGTGTGGACGCGGTCAACCAGGCCAGGGCGCTGCGGCCCGACGTGTGCCTGATGGACATCCGGATGCCCCGGCTCGACGGGTTGGAGGCGACCAGGCAGCTGGCGGGGCCGGAGGTCGCCGACCCGGTCAAGGTCGTCGTCGTGACCACCTTCGACCTCGACGAGTACGTCTCCAGCGCCCTGTCGTACGGGGCCTCGGGTTTCCTGCTCAAGGACGCCGGGCCGGCCCTGCTCGTGGAGGCGGTCCGGGCGGCGGTGCGCGGCGACGCGCTGGTGTCGCCGCAGATCACGGTGCGCCTGCTCCAGCACTACCAGTCGGGGCGCCGCACCAGCCAGCGCCGGCCGGACGTCTCCCTCACCGACCGGGAACTGGACGTGGTGCGGGCGGTGGCGAACGGGCTGACCAACACCGAGATCGGCGGGAAGCTCTTCATGTCGCTGTCGACGGTGAAGACGCACCTGGCCTCGGTGCAGGGGAAGTTGGGCGCGCGGAACCGGGTCGAGGTGGCCGCCTGGGCCTGGCGTTCCGGCCTGATGGAGGACTGACCGGGGCGCGGGAGGTCCCGGAGCCCGTTCGGATCGGTCGCGGATGTCCAGCGGACCGGGGCCGCTACGGGAGCAAAGCCGTCACCTTGGGTGTTCATTCGACTCGTCAGGGCTAGTAGCGTGACGCCGTGTCCATTCCTGTTCGGGCCGGCGATCTGTCCCGGAGCTGCCGGCAGCTCCGGGAGGCGGCCGACGCCATCAAGGAGAGCCCCCCGGCGCACCTCCTGCGGTACTACGCGGCGGAGTGCGGGCTGAAACACGCGCTGCTCCGCCGGCGGAACGGCCGGACCACTGACGACCTGGCGCTCGACCAGCGGAGGGGCGAGAGCGGGCACGACCTGCGGTCCCTCGCCAAGGAGCTCCGGCTGGCCGAGGCCGACTACCGGGAACTGCGCGCCTGCCGGCGACACGGGTCCGGTTCCGTCCGGCACCACGAGCTGCACGAGGCGTGGCGGTACGGGGTGCGGCTGGACGCGGAGGAGGAACGGAGGGCCGTGGCAGCACTCGACCGGCTCGTCCAGTGGGCCGTCAAGGAGGGAGGCTCGTGACCACGACCGAGAACTGGCACCCCGAGGCGCCCACGTTCTTCACCTGGTTCGACGTGGAGCAGTGGTTCCGGGACCTGGCGGCCGAGGGGGAGTGGCCGGAGTGGCTGGTGGAGGTGGACGCCTACTGGGATTCCCTGGAGCTGACGCTCGACCAGCAGGTCACCTTCGGACAGGTCTGGGACTACCTCGGCGACACCCTGGGCCGCCTCACCGTCGACCGGGAGGCGGAGCGGCTGCTGCTCGAGGATGGCGGCGTCGACGGTGCGAACGGGCTCGATGTCGTCCTGACCCGCGCGGCCCCGGACCACGACTCGGGAAGGCGGTATCGCCGGCCGAAGTGGAACGAGAACCGGGTGACCAGGGAGGTCGGTGAGGCACTGCCACGACCGAACAACACCGAACTGCCGCACGGCGTCAACGTGGCGGCCTTCCACTCCTTCAAGGGAGGCGTGGGGCGGACCACGCACTGCGTGGCGACCGCGCGGGCCGTCGCCGCGAGCGGGCAGCGGGTGCTGCTGGTGGACGCCGACCTGGAGGCACCGGGGATCACCTGGATGCTGGAGGCGCAGGGCAACCGCATCACCTTCTCCTTCGAGGACTTCCTCGCCCTGCTGCACGGGGCCGACGAACCGGACCGCGCCGTCGCCGTGGCCAGGAGGCACCTCGCCAACCAGGAGATCGACGGGGTCCTGCTGCTGCCGGCCCGGCGCGACCCGAACCGGACCGAACCACCTCGCCTGGCGCCGGGCGACCTGCTGACCCCCAGCCGCTCCCGCTACTTCCTCACCGAATCCCTGGCGAGGCTCGCCCACGCACTCGGTGCGGGCACCGCCCTGGTGGACCTGCGCGCCGGGGCGAGCGAGTTGAGCGCGCCGGCGCTGCTCGACCCCCGCGTGCACCGCGTGTTCGTCACCACGGCCAGCGACCAGTCCGTCCGGGGCACGGTGGCAATGCTGGACGAGGTGCGCCGCCGGGCGCCCAGCACCGCGGAGGACGACCCGGTCCCGACCGTGATCGTCACCCA
Source organism: Actinoalloteichus spitiensis RMV-1378 (assembly GCF_000239155.1). Lineage (GTDB taxonomy): Bacteria > Actinomycetota > Actinomycetes > Mycobacteriales > Pseudonocardiaceae > Actinoalloteichus_B > Actinoalloteichus_B spitiensis. The sequence continues at coordinate 1,770 of NZ_AGVX02000510.1, read as the reverse complement.
GTACCAGAACTCGGTGCACGACGGCGTCGTGGAGGACGCGGCGGCGCGGCTCGCCGAGGCTGTCACCCGGATCATGAAGGGCGGGGCGGGGGCGGAGGAGATGGCCGGGGAGGAGGACCCGACCACCGAGCTGCTGGTCACGACGCCGCTCCGGAGCCCGTTCTCGCCTGGGCTGCTGGCCCTCCCCGCCTCCTGGGACGGGGTCGCCGCCGCCAGCGACCGGGCTGGCCTGGGGCGCGTGGTGGCCGGCCTCGCCGACAACCTCCGCGCCGGGGTCACCCCGGAGCCGGTGGCGGACGTGTCGCCCTCGGGTCGGCCCAGCCTGCCGGACCGCCGCCGCTGGTTGGCCGAGCGGGCCCGGTTGCTGACCTACGCCGAAACCGCGATGAAGCAGGACGAGGACGCCGGTTTCCTCCGCACCAACTCCCTCGTCAACCTGGCCTCGGCGCACCGCACCGAGGCCCCGGTCGAGGTGGTCGTGGGGGCGAAGGGGTCCGGGAAGACCTTCACCTTCCTGTCCCTCTGCCGGCGGCGGACCTGGGGCGCCTTCGGCGCAGACCTGGGTGTCCGGGACATCGAGCTGGACGCGGACATCGTTCCCGTCCTGTCCTCCCAGTACCTGAAGGATGACATCGGGCAGGACATCGACGAGATCCGCCGCTCGGCGGCGAACCGGCTGGCCAGCGTGGAGGGGGCCGAGGTCGAGGTTCCCGCGCGCGACCCCAAGGAGTTCATCGACAAGAAGCTGAAGGAGGACCGGACCGACGGCGACTGGCGGCGGATCTGGCTCACCGTCCTCGCCCGCTCGGTGGGCATCCCGGCGGAGCCCGACACCGCCGAGGACGACCTGGTGGAGCTGGCCCGAAGGCGTAGCGCCATCTTCGTGGTCGACGGCCTGGAGGACCTCTTCCAGGGGATCAGCCGGGAGCCCCGCCAACAGCAGGCGCTCCGGGTGCTGCTGACCACCTGCATGGAGTGGATGCGCAAGCTCCGAGGCCGGCCGCTCGGGCTGGTCATCTTCGTTCGCCGTGATCTGGTGCAGTACGCCATCACCCAGAACACGGCGCAGTTCCTCGCTCGGTACCAGCAGTTCGAGCTGCGCTGGGACCAGGTGGAGGCGCTGCGCCTGGTGGCGTGGGTCTGCCATCACTCCCGCGCGTTGCCGATGGCGAGCGAGGACCTCGTGCAGTCGGCTGGCCACGACGTCCTCTCCGAGCACCTCCTCTCGTTGTGGGGGGAGCGGCTGGGTTCCGCGCGGAGCAGGGAGGCGGGCTCGCAGGCCTGGTTCCTCGCCGCGTTGTCCGACTTCAACCAGCAGATCCAGGCCCGGGACATCGTCTTCTTCCTCAAGGAGGCGGCGGAGAAGTCCGCCGACGACCCCTCCCCGACGAAGTGGACCGACCGGCTGCTGACCCCGACGTCCATGCGGCGGGCGCTACCTGCGTGCAGCGCCCAGAAGATATTCGCGATCCAGGAGGAGATCCGCACGATCAAGGAGGTCTTCGATCACATGCGGACCCTCGACCACGAGGGGCGGAAGGTGCCGTTCCGGCGGGAGGACGTCGGGCTCAGCCTGGAGGACATCGCCCTGCTGGAGTCGAACGGGGTGGTGTTCCTCGTGGAGAACGAGTACTGGATGCCCGAGATCTACCGGCACGGGCTGAACTTCAAGGCGACCACCCGCCGCCCCAGGGTGCTGGGCGTGGCGAAGCTGGTGCGTGGCTCGTCTCCTGGCGGCGCGGGACGGCGCTGACGGGAGCGGGTGGGAGG
>NZ_AGVX02000511.1 GCF_000239155.1 Actinoalloteichus spitiensis RMV-1378 | reverse complement strand
GAAGGGGCGGTGAGGGCGGCCGGTCGGGGGCGGGCTTCACCGCCCGCCTCCCGCTCCGGGACAGGCGTGCTCGGGCGCTCGCCGGAGCGCGCGGCCCGGCGCGCCGGCGAGGGGGACCCGGAACCCGGTGGCGGCCCGCCCGGGCGGATCGGCGGCCGGAGAACGCGCCCCTCGACCACGCGGGGTTGGTGGAACAGCCCGGACGCTGTCCGGGCGGGGAACGTCCTCGCGAGTCGAGACCGCTCGACGACCCGTGACCGGGGAACCACCTCGGCACGAGCCGGCTGCTGCCCAGGGGCGGGGCGCTCCCGCCGCGGAGGAGCGCCCGGCGCGGGGCGTGCGCGGGACAGGGGTCGACCGTGTCGTCCGGCGGTGGGAGAGGGGCCGCGCTCTCGGTGTCGTGGCACGGGCCGCGGCCCCTCGGTGCGCGGCCTGGCGGAAGGCTGGAAGCCGCCGGACCCCACCCCGTTCGCCGGGAGGGGCCGGCGGACGTCCATGGGCGCCCACCGGGCGCGGGGCGAGGACGGGCACCCCGTGCCCAGCGCGGACGCCTCGCTGGTCAGCTGGTGGGCCGCTGGCGTCGTCTGCTGGCGGTCGCCACTCCCCCGGAGGGGGGAGCCGGAACGGTCCGTCCGCTCAGTCGCTGGCCGACAACGCGGCCACCAGCTCGCCCACATCGGCGTTGTCCAGCGACCGGGCGACGTCCGCCTGCGACACCATGCCGACCAGGGTGTGGCCGTCGATCACGGGAAGCCGCCGGACCCGGTGTCGGGTCATCGTGCGGAGAACCTCGTGCGCGTCATCATCGGCCCCCACGGTGACCGCCTCACCCTGTGCGAGCTCCCCGACGTGGACCGCGCGCGGGTCCTTGCCCCGCGCGAGCACCCGCACCACGATGTCCCGGTCGGTGATCAGGCCCTTCAGCCTGTTGTCGTTCCCGCAGATGGGTAGGGCTCCGACATCGAGCTCGGCCAGCCGGTTGGCCGCGTCACGCACGCTCTCCTCGGTGGACACGCAGCGTGCGCCTGGCGTCATGATCTCCCGCGCGGTCGTCACGATCTCGCTCCCTTCGTCGTTCGAACGTCCCTGCCCTCCTGTGGGTACCCATGAACGACATCCCACACCTGGGCGCGCGGGAATCGGGCGTCCGGTCGCCCGTCGACCTGGGACGTCCGTGGCCGAACCGGATCACCTGAGGGCGAGAACGCGCCGGCTCGAGCGGCGGGACGGTCGGGGCGCGGGCGGGCCCCGGACTCCCCGCCGGTCCGCACGACGGCGTCCGGCCTCGCCACGAACCGGGGAGGGACCGGTGGGCGCGGTGCGCGGTGGTGGGTGCGGGGACAGCTCCTCGGCGGCCTCCCTGGTGCTGCCGCCCCGGACGCTGCTCCGGTCACCAGCGGCTCGCGGCGGGTGAGCCCGTGGGGGCTCAGCACCAGGGGCATGATCTCGGCCAGGGTCGGCGCCGAGGGCAGTGCAGCACCGAGCCCCGCAGGGTGATCCACTGCCCGGCTCGCGTCCGCACCCGCATCGCCGCCGGCACGGCCCTCGGGTCGGCTTCGGCGTGCCGGGCCAGTCGGGAGACGGCCAGGAACGCGGCGGGCACGGCCAGCACGGCGAACACCGGGTCCGCGAGCTCGCGCGGCAGGGCCTGCCCCGGCTGGTCCGCCGCGACCAGCTCGTTCGTGCGATCCCAGGACGATCACGGCGGGGACCGGGACGTGCGGGGCGGGCGGTAGGTGCGGCGGAGCGCGGCGGTGAGCACCCGTTCGTCTGACCGGCGCAGCGGAGTTCCGCACCGGCGCAGGGGAGCACGGCCCTTCTCCCGCATGAGGACCGCGAAGCCCCAGGTGTCCGCACCGAGATCCATATGGGTGGGAACACGAGGTCCACCCATGGCTCCGAAGGCGGTGCGGACGATCATCCCGCCCGGGGCTGCCGGCGGGCTTCGGGTCGCGGTCGCCTCGCGGCAGGGAACCGTCCCCGGTGCGCCGAGCCTCGGGGTCTCGCGGGTCCCAGAGGAGCACCGCCGACCGGAAACCGGTGGCAGGCCCGGCCGAGCTGAGTCGAGGATTCGCGGCATGGTCAACTTCCTGGAGAGCGATCGGCTCGTCCTGCGCGCGTTCACAGCGGCCGACACCGAGCACCTGGCCGCCCTGGACAACGACCCCGAGGTCATGCGTTTCCTCACCGGTGGCCGGCCCACCCACCGCGAGACGATCGAGACGCGGGTCCTACCACGGCTCCCGCACGACTACCCCTGCTGGCGGACCCGCGGCTACTGGGCCGCGCAGGAGAGGACCACCGGCGCCTTCCTGGGCTGGTTCGAGTTCCGGCCGTGGGAGGAACACAGCCCCGCCGTGGTCGAGCTCGGCTACCGGTTGAGGCGGGCGGCATGGGGGCGCGGATACGCCACCGAGGGGGCCCGGGCCCTGATCCACAAAGGGTTCACCGAGATGGCGGTCGAGCGGGTCACCGCGAACACGATGGCCGTCAACACCCGTTCCCGTCGCGTCATGGAGAAGTCGGGGCTGTCCTTCGTCCGCACCTTCACCGGGGACTGGCCGGAGGCGATCGAGGGCTCCGAGCACGGTGAGGTCGAGTACGAACTCACCCGGTCGGAGTGGGAACGGCGTCGGTAGACACCGACTGCCCCCGTCACGACGCTCGACGCCCCTGGTCACCTCCGCGCATCCCCGTGCTGGCTGCCCGCCACGCGGGTCCCGCGCGTCCCCGGTACCGCGAGCTCCACCCAGCGACACCTCCCCGACGGCAACCGTGGCGCTCGCGGAGCGGTGGGGCGGCGACGGTTCGTTCGGCGGGGCCAGGCAGGCACCGTCCGTTCCGCCGGTACCCACGTCGATCCTTCCCCGCACCGGGGTGCTCGAGGGCCGGTCAGGGTGGGCAGCACCCGGCGGGGACGTTCTCCAGGTGGTGGGCCGCTCCCCGACCGGCACGGGTCCCCTTGCTGCTCCAGTGCTACCGGCCCCTCACGGTCGCCCGGTCCACGCCGTGCGGGTCCGGCTCGCGCACCGTCGACGCGGGGTACCTCGCTGCTCGGCGCGATCCACGAGGGGCGGCACAATTCATTGCATCGTCTATGTTATGAATAGTATCCATGTGCAAGTGCGCGCCCGGTCCGTCCTCCCCTCTCGTCTCTGCCGGGGTGCCCGGGGCTGCCGCGCCCCCGCCACGGCTGGCATCCCTCCGGGTTGGACCGGCACGAGCAGCGGTGCCCCGTCCTCCCGGTCGTCACCCCGAACTGATTCGCCGCGACGGCATCCTCGAACCCTGACTTCCGACACCGGAGCGGTGATCATGAGAATCCTGTTCAGTGCCGTGCCCGCCCACGGGCACGTCCTCCCGCTGGCGCCACTGATGGAGGCCGCGGTCGCCAGCGGACACTCCGTGGCCCTGCTGGCCAGTGAGAGCGTGCGCCCGCTGGCCGACCAGGAACTCTCGGCCGGTGTCGAACTCCTCGGTTCGGGAGCCGCCGCGCCGGAATTCCTCGCCGAGGCGGGACGCCGAACCGGCGGTGACCCGACTCGGCCGAACCCGGCGGTGATCGGTGAGATCTTCGGCAACACCCGCCTCGACCTCGACGCGGACGAGGCACTCCAGCGCGCGCGGGAATGGGAACCGGATCTGGTCGTGGCCGAGGCGTTCGACACCGTCGGACCGCTGATCGCCGCGCATCTCGACGTTCCATGGCACCAGATGGGCCTCGGGCCCGGGCTGGCTCCGGTACTGGCCGACCAGATCACCCAGGCCGTCGCGCCACACTACGAGCGCGCGGGGACGAAACCGCTACCGCCGTCCAGCTACCTCGACCCGTGCCCGCCGCGCTCCAGGCTCCGGACTGGGTGAGCCCAGCGCCCGTACTGCGGGTCCAACCGAGGGCCCACCGCCGCCCCGCGGCCACCGAGGTGGACCTACCGCGTTTCACGGACCCGGGCAAGCCAACCGTGCTGCTCACCCTCGGGACCGTCTTCACCGAGGGGCCGACCTTGGCCGCGTTCGTCGAGACCGTGGCCGACGCGGACGTCAACGTGCTGGCCACGCTCGGCATGGCGATCCCGCAGCCGCCCGAGATCACGAGCCGAGGCGAGGTCCGTTACGTCTCGTTCGCACCCCTGGATCAGCTACTCACGGACGCGAGGCTGGTGGTGGCGGCCGGAGGGTCCGGCACGGTCCTGGGCGCGCTGAGCCGCGGCGTCCCCCTGGTCCTCTGCCCCCAGGGGGCTGATCAGGCGATCACCGCCGCTCGGGCCGCGGCCGCCGGAGTGGCTTCCGTCGTGGGCTCACCCGACGAACTGACGGGGGCCGTGACCCGGGCCCTGCAGGACCAGGACCTGCGCACGCGGGCTGCGGAGCTGGCGGCCGACATCGCGAGCACACCGACACCCGCTGATGTCATCGCCGCGCTGACCGATCCCGCTCCTCGGGCCTGACCACGGGTCCGGCGGGCAGCCATCGTCGAGCCCGGCCGGGGCATCCGGTAGCCGTCCCGTTCGACCATCCGCCGTGGTCGAACGGGACGGCAGGCACCGGCAGCCGAAGAGGAACGGGCACCGAGGCCCGGCACCGGCCACCACCGGGGGGCGGCGCTCCGGCGTGCCTCGGGCGAGGAGAACGGTGTCCCGCTCAGTGCGGCGCCCAAGACCATCAGGTGACCCCGTAAGCAATGAATATCCTGGGGTAGCCTTCCCCGGTGCCCACCCGCCGTCCGTACCATTCCCCCCGTCGCGAACGGGAGGCGTTGGCGACGCGGCAGGACATCCTGCGAGCGGCGAGGGAGTTGTTCACCGCCCGTGGCTATGGCCGGGTCACGGTGGCCGACATCGCCCGGCAGGCCAACACCGCCCTGAAAACGGTGTACGCCAGTGTGGGCACGAAGTCGGACCTCCTCCACTGCCTGATCGACTCCGGGATCTCCCAGTCCCACGCGACCGCAACCCTCGAGAAGCTTCGCGACGCGACGAGTCTCGAGTCCGCCATCACCCTGGTGGCACGCGGTACGCGGGCCGACCACGAGCGGCACCGGCCCACGATCGACGTGTTGTACTCGGCGGTGGCCAGCGATGACAGCGCGCGAGACGTCTGGGAACACATGGTGACGCTGTACCGTGGTGCCCTGGAGGAGGCCGCACGGCAGATCGTGGGGAAGGGGTTCGCTCCCCGCTTCGACGTGCCCGGGGTGCGGGACCGGCTGTGGTTCTGCTTCGGTATGAACGCGTGGCGGACTCTCACCGTCGACTGCGAGTGGAGCTACGACGACGCCGAGCGCACGCTCAGGCGCCAGGCGATCAGCATCCTCACTGAGCCGCCATCGATCCCGCCGGGTACGAGGTGATCCCGGTGCGGCTCCCCCACCGGCGCTTCCCGCTCGGGAACGCCACCGGGGTGGCGCACGAAATCCCCGCTCCTGCCAGCATCTCGCGCGACCGGTCCTGACCGGCCTCACCGAACGCGCGCCGTTCGGCCGTCGACGACGTGCTGGGCGGAGGAACGGAGCGGCGTTCACCCGCTCCCGGCCATGTCCAACGTATAGCGCACTGGTGGGCTTGCGGCAAGACCCCCCTGGTGCCGCAGAATCGCCGGCCGGAGCCGCAACCGACGGAAACGGGTGACGCGAGATGCGCGTGCTGTTGTCGACCTACGGATCACGAGGGGACATCGAACCGCTGGTCGGGCTCGCCGTTCGATTGCGGGAACTCAACGCGGAAGTGCGGGTGTGCGCCCCGCCGGACGAGGACTTCGCCCGCCGGTTGACCGAGGTGGACATCCCCATAACAGGCGTCAGCGCGTCAGCCCGGGGGTGGACGAAAGCGGCCCCACCGCCATCCGGCCTGCCGCGGCGCGCGGCTGAGGTGATCGCCGGGCAGTTCGAGGCGATCACCCCGGTCGCGGAAGGATGCGACGCGCTGGTGGCGACGGGCATGATGCCGGCCGCGGCCGGCGCGCTCTCGGTGGCCGAGATGCTGGGCATCCCCTCCGTGTCGGTCACGTTCCAGCAGCTCACGCTGCCGGCGCCGCACCGCCGGCCGCTGGCCTACCCTGGGCGGCCGTTCCCGCCGGAGGTGACGGACAACCGCGTGCTCTGGGACCTCGACGCCCGGAACATCGACGCGCTGTTCGGCGAGGCCCTGAACACGAACCGGACGACGGCCGGTCTGCCCCCGGTGCACGGCGTCCGCGACTACGTCATCGGCGACCGGCCCTGGCTGGCGACGGACCCGGTCCTGGACCCGTGGCGGGAGACCCCGGCTTTCGACGTCGTCCAGACCGGGGCCTGGGTGCTACCGGACGAGCGGCCGCTCCCAGCCGAGTTGGTGGCGTTCCTCGACGCCGGTGAGCCCCCGGTCTACGTCGGCTTCGGCAGCATGCCCATGCACGCCTCGACCGACATCGCCCAGGTGGCCCTCGAGGCGGTCCGCGCCCAGGGCCACCGCATCGTCCTCGGACGGGGCTGGGCGGACCTGGCCCTGCTCGGCGGCGGCGACGACCGCATCCTCGTCGGCGAGGTCAACCACCAGGCCCTGTTCCGCCGGGTGGCCGCCGTCGTGCACCACGGTGGCGCGGGCACCACGACCACCGCCACCCTGGTCGGAGCGCCCCAGGTCGTGGTCCCCCAGCTGGCGGACCAGCCGTACTGGGCCAGCCGGGTGGCCCAGCTGGGCATCGGCGCGGCGCACGACGGTCCCACTCCCACCGTCGAGTCGCTGTCGGCCGCGCTCGCCACGGCCCTGGCCCCGGAGACCCGCGCCCGCGCGGCCACGGTGGCGGCCACCCTCCGCACCGACGGCGCGGCGGTGGCCGCGCGGCTGCTGC
>NZ_AGVX02000512.1 GCF_000239155.1 Actinoalloteichus spitiensis RMV-1378 | reverse complement strand
CGGGCTCGCCCTCCCCGGCCCCACCGCGACACTCGCCCCCTCCGTGCCGCTGCTGCTCGGCGTGATCATGTTCGGGATGGGCCTCACCCTGCGGCCCGCCGACTTCGCCCTGGTGCTCCGGAGGCCGTGGGCGGTGGGGATCGGGATCGTGGCCCAGTTCGCGGTCATGCCCGTCGCCGGCTGGCTGGTGGGCACGCTGCTCGGGCTGACCGGCGCCCTGCTGGTCGGCATGGTGCTGGTCGGCTCGGCACCGGGAGGCACCTCCTCCAACGTCATCGTGTTCCTCGCCAAGGGGGACGTGGCGCTCTCGGTCACGATGACCTCGGTCTCCACCCTGCTGGCTCCGGTGATGACCCCGCTGCTCGTGCTGTGGCTGGCCGGGTCGAGCCTCCCGGTGGACACGGCGGGGCTGCTCTTCTCGATCGTGCAGACGGTGCTGGTGCCGGTGGTCGCGGGCATCCTGCTGCGGGTGTTCGCCAGCCGCCTCGTCGCCCACATGCTGCCCGTGCTCCCACTGGTCTCGGTGACCGGTGTGGTCCTCGTGGTCGCCAGCGTCGTCGGGGCGAACGCGGATGCCGTGATCAGCAGTGGCGCGCTGCTGATGCTCGCCGTGGTCCTGCACAACGGCATCGGCTACCTGCTGGGCTACCTCGCCGCGCGGGCCGCCCGCCTGGACGAGGCCTCCCGGCGCGCGGTCGCGGTCGAGATCGGCATGCAGAACTCGGGGCTGGCCGCCAGCCTCGCCACCGTGCACTTCACCCCGCTCGCGGCCCTGCCGGCGGCGCTGTTCTCGGTGTGGCACAACATCTCCGGCGCCGCCATCGCCTCGTTCTGGGCCCGCCGGCCGGTCAGGGGCGGCACGGGCGACCAGGCTCCCGCGACCGGCGCCGGCTGACCGACCGAAGGTCAGGTACGCGGTGCCGGCACCACGTACCAGGTGGCCGAGGGCGGCCGGGGCCCTCCGGCCCGGCCGGCGGAGCGCCTCCTGCCCGGGTGGCCGGGCGGGTCCCGTCGGTCAACGGCAGGTCCCTCCCCCGGTCACCC